>JBBJOX010000151.1:0-3507 GCA_037724245.1 Thermomicrobiales bacterium
GATATTCGCGATCGGCAGGATATCGAGCGTCTGGTCGTGACCTTTTACGAGCGGGCGTTCGAGGATGTGGTGCTCGGCCACATCTTCGTCGATGTCGCGAAGATGGATTTGGTCGAGCATTTACCGCACATGTGCGATTTCTGGGAAACGGTGCTGTTCAAGACGGCCACCTACGGGCGGAATGCGTTCGAGGTGCATCAGCGTATCCACGCAATGGAGCAACTGACACCGATGCACTTTCAGCGTTGGGAAGATCTCTGGCACAAGACACTTGACCAGACGTTTCGGGGCGAGAAGGCAAATCTGGCGAAGCTGCACGCGTCGCGGATGTCCGGCTCGATTCAGCGTCGGCTGGCGAGCGGACATCCGGCGAACGTGATTCGGATTGTGTGATTTCAGTGCAACCGGACCGCCGTCAGTAGGGGCTGATCTTGTGTCTGACCGCGAGCTTTCTCGACCGAAAACCCCGGCAGAGACGAGCTTTGCGCCTACCAGGTGACCGAGGTTTCGGATGCACAACCCGAGGCCACAGATCCTTCGCAGGCTCAGCTTTGACCCTACGATTGCCGAGCGCAGTTACGAGCGGGTCAGTTTGTTCCAGACTTCGTGGTCTGTTGCTTTCTTGGCGACGACCTGGCCCATGTTGCCCGCGATCTTGCCGCCGACGGCGGTGAACGGGGTGCGACTCTGGTCCTCGAGATTCAGGTAGGTACTGCCCTGTTCGAGCTGCGTCTCCGGATCGAGGATGGAGAGGGTGGCCAGCTCCTCCTTGGAGAGTTCATGGATTTGCCCGACCAGATCGTGGTTGTCGGCGGCAGTGGTGCTGGCTTCGTTCTGGGCAAGGCGGATTGCGTCCGGTGTCAGTGGCGCGAGTTGTTCGTCGAAACTCTCGTCGACCGGTTCCGGTCCCTTCGGGTTAGTCAGTTTCTCGCGTTCGACATCGTGGGTCTGCGCGTGGCGGGCTTCCTTGCCTCCGGTATCGGAGTAGGGGTTGCGGCCGTCGCCGGGGCTGTGATCGTCGCTCATGGTTATTCTCCTTTATCGAGAGCGTTGGTATGAACGCTCAGGGGAGATGGCGCATTTGTGATGCCACGGACGCCGGGGAAGGTGCAGGTCGTGCATAGCCGGGAGCACATAAAGGACTCCCCTACGGATAATAGACGCATTTGAATTGATTAGGCGGAGGCGCCAGTGTAGTGCTTGAGTCCGAAGCGCCAGAAGCGGCGGGACGCGACGGCGAAGATGAGGGCGGCGACGATGGTACCGACGATCCAGGTGGTGTCCTGCCGTCCGGTCAGGCTTTCGGCGGGAACGGTAACGGCAAAGGCGACGGGAACGATGAAGGTCAGCCCCGCCTTGAGCCAGCCGGGATAGATCGTGATTGGCCAACTCCCGGCGTGCCCGAATGAGGTTTCGAAGATAACGAGGACGTTGTCGAGTTTCAGGAACCAGAAGGTGAACGTGGTCAGCATCAGCAGGAAGCAATAAACGATCACGATACCCGCTGTCAGCGTAATCAGGAAGAGTGATGCTTCGGCGATTCCGATCGAGGAGGCCTGACGGGAGACGCCGAAACTGAGGGTCAGGAAACCGGCCACGATGCCAGCGATGGCACCGCCGTTGATTCGTTGCAGACTGACGATGACTTGCGAATCGGCGGGTTTGGTCAGGGTGAAATCGAGTGTGCCGAGGCGAACGTGCTCCATGAATTGCTGAAAACTTGGCTGTATCACCGTGCCAACGATTCCGCCGATCATGGTCTGGATACCGACGAGGATCACGATTTCGGTGCCACTCCAGCCGTTCAGCGAGTTCGTCTGATTGAAGACCAGCGAGAGGCCGAGGAATGCGGTCGTCAGATGGGTGACGACACCGAGCAGTTCGAAGAAGAAGTTGGCGCGGTACTGCACCATATTGAGAAAGCCGAGTTTGATGTAGGTCCGCATCACGGTCAGCGTGTGCATGGTCAGCCTCCAACCGCGGAGTAGCGGGAACTGGCGAGTTTCCAGAGGTATCTCAAACCGACGCACGCGATGCCGAGCCAGAGCAGTTGCATACCAAAACCGACCAGCATCGAGGTAACGGTAGCGCGACCAAGCAGGACCTCGACCGGGAAGAAGACGGTCCAGCGGAAGGGCAGAACGAAGGTCAGCATCTGGACCGATTCCGGAAAGAGCCAGAGTGGCGCGATGTTACCGGCGAGGAAGAACGAGATCGAGTTGTAAAGCTGGAAGACGGCGGAGGTTCGGGTGATCCAGAACGCGAGCAGCCCCAGTGTCCATTCGAAGATGAAGCGCAGCGCCATCGCCAGGATCAACGCTGGCAGGAAGACGACAATATCGAGCAGTGATGCGTTGTAATTGGCGGAAAAGGCGAAGGATAGGATGATTGCGGCCGGAATCACCCCGAAGAGTCCGAGCGTCTTGAAGCTCATGTTCGTCGTCACATCCTGATGGATCGGATGGACGGGTCGCAAGAGCAGAGCGGAGAACTGGCCAGTCTGGATCCGGTATTCGAATTCGTACATGACCCAGGTAAAGGTCAGGTTGTCGACGATCATCAGGATGATGAAATAGGCGGCGTATTCGCTGGTTGTGAAGCCGCTGACGTTGCCACCCTGGTTCTGGGCAACGGTAGTCCAGACGACGAGGGCGACGAGCGGCTGGAGGATGAGGCCCATCAGCCAGATCGCGATCGCTCCGCGGTACTGGATCTGCAGGTTGAGATCAATCCGAAAGCGCCCGGCGTAGAATCGCGCCAGATCGCGGAATGTGAATTTCCGTAATTCCGGAGTGGCTTCCATCAGACGGCGACCTCATCACGTTCCTCGACCGGGCTCGCGAAGACGCGTTCGATCACTTCCTCGATCGGTGGATCCTCGACCGTCAGATCGGAGACGGAGAACGTAGCGAGGAGTTGACCAGTGATACGCGCGGTGTCGGCTTTCGGTACCTGCAGGTTGGCACCGGTCGCAGTTCGTTCGACGGTGATCGAGCCATCGGACCCGAATCCGCGCAGATCGTCTTCCGCCACCGGTTCGCCATCCTCGAACTCGACCGAAATTGTCTTCAGCGGGGAGAATCGGGCGACGAGGCCGGGGAGGTCTCCGTCGTAGAGCAGCGTGCCATGGTGAATCACAATCACGCGTTGGCAGAGTGCTTCGACATCGGCCATGTAGTGACTGGTCAGCATGATCGAGGCACCGGTGCGGCGGTTGTATTCGACGAAGAACGAGCGGATCTTGCGCTGCATCGCGACATCGAGCCCGAGTGTAGGCTCATCGAGATAGAGCACCTGCGGCTGGTGCAGGTGCGATCCGGCGATCTCGCACTTCATGCGTTCACCGAGCGAGAGACTGCGCACCGGTTTGCGGATCAGTTCGTCCAGTTCGAGCAACTCGATCATTTCGTCAAGTCGTTTCCGGTAATCGGCTTCCTCGATCCGGAAGATCGCCTGATTGAGCAGATACGAATCCAGTACCGGGATGTCCCAGGTCAGCTGGTTACG
>JBBJOX010000151.1:3551-6821 GCA_037724245.1 Thermomicrobiales bacterium
TGAATCCGAGGACGGTGGCAGTGCCGGCAGTCGGATAGAGCAGACCGGAGAGCATCTTGAGGGTAGTGGTTTTGCCAGCGCCATTCGGACCGAGGAAGCCGACGACTTCGCCCGGCTGAATCGAAAAGCTGATGTCCTTGACGGCGTCGACATCGCGCGTTTTGCGCTGGAAGAGACTGCCAAGGGCAGCTTTCATGCCACCTTCGCGTTCGGGAACCCGGTAGGTTTTGCCGAGGTTATCGACGGAGATGATGGGCTCGATCTTCACTGGTTGCTCCGGAATGCGCAGTTTTGAAACACGCGTTCTACACTAGCGGACGAGTGGGTCATTCGCAAGCAGGTGTCCTGAATTGTTCGGGAGTGATCAGCCGGTGAAGGCGCGTTGCGAGCGATTGATCGAGGGTCCGAGCAGGAAGATGCCGACGAAGGCGATCGCGCAAAGTCCGGCCGGAATGTAGAAAACATGCGGCAGTCCAAGCCGGTCGACCGCAATCGCGCTGACGGCCCCGGCCAAGGTTCCGGAAAGACCAAGTGACCCGTAGAACAGGGAACTGGCAACGCCGACTCCTCGCGGATAGAGGCCCTGCGACACGCTGATCCCGACACCGATCAGCGATGCGTGCATGGCCGCGCCGAGTGCCTGGCCGATGAAGAGGCCAAGGGCGCTGCCACTGTTGGCGTAGACGAGATGGGAGACGATCCCGAAGCCGATCCCGACGAGGAGAACCCACTTTGCGCCGATCCGCTCGGCAAAGAAGCCGGAGATCACCATCAGTGGAACTTCGAGCAAGGGTTGGATTCCGATGATCAGTCCAAGGATCGCGCCACTGATCATCAGGTCTTCTTCCGCGTAGACGGGCAGGAACGAGAACTTCATGCTCGTACCCGCCATCGCCATCGTCGCCAGCAGGCAGAAGATGAAGAGCGGTCGCATGGCAGCGCTGGCCCGGATCGGAATGTCCGAGGAAATGGTGGCAACCGTGACAAATCGGGGCACGCTGACTCCGATCAGTGGAATCAGGCTGAGCCCGAATGAGGCGGCGGCGAAGTAGAACAGCGTTCGCAAACCGAACTCGCTCGCGATCCAGCTTCCGATGACTGGACCGAGGGCCCAGGCCGCGACGTAGGAGAGACGAACCGTGGTCATCACCTGGGTGGGCCGCGGCATCGACGTGTGCAGTGCTTCGTCCCGAATCGCGGCAAAGAGCAGTGGTGTTGCAGCGGCACCAATGCTGAGCAGAAACAGGTTGACGATAATGGGGATGACCAACGAGGTGGAACTGGCGACGATCGACCAGGCAACGAGGTTGATTACGCAACAGGCGCGGACCAGCGGCAGCCGATCCGATCGGGTGTCGGAAAAGCGACCGACGAGAAATCCGGCAATCGGGGTCGCAATGCCGGTCAGATAAAAGATGCTGGCGGTGGAGAGCGAGATCGAGAGCTCTTCCACGAAGAACAGGGTCAGGAACGGTATGGTGCAGGAGACACCGATGCCAAAGAAGATCAGGCTGATGAAACTGCTACGGCAGACTGGCGAACGCCAGATGATGTCAAACAGACTGTCGGATTGCGGTTCCGGCACGGAGCAATGTCATCCTGAAGTGAGGGACGGCGGGAAAGGGGTTGAAGGCGGGATACGCCTCTCCCTAGTTGTAGCAGATTTTCGCTGTGGTCCAGGTCCCGACAGAACAGGTTCATGTATCGTGCAATTGGTAACGTGAAGGTCAGGAAGTTGCGTTTCAAACGGGCAGGCATCTTCTCGATGCGTCCATCGAAACATCAGGCAGGAGTAACGGTTACATGCGACTCAAGGGAAAACGGGCATTTGTCACTGGCGCCAACAGTGGAATCGGCCAGGCGATCGCGATCACCTTCGCGCGCGAGGGTGCCGATGTCGCAATTCATTATCGAAGTGATCGGAGCGAAGTCGAGGAAACCGCACGTGCCATCGAAGCGCACGGACAGAAGGCATTGGTGATTCAGGCGGACTTTTCGACCCCGAATGTCGCGGAGGGTCTGATCGGTGAGGTTGTTGCCGGGCTCGGCGGGATCGATATTCTGGTAAACAATGCTGGTGGCGGCAGTGGTGTCTCCCGATCGATCGACGATACGACCGAGAGTTTCGTTCAGGTCCTGAGTCTGAACCTCGTCGTCCCATTCGTTCTCTCGCGGGAGGCGGCCCTGCACATGCAGAAGAACGGTGGCGGATCGATCATCAATATCACCTCGGTGCATCAGGAAATACCTTCCGGAGGTGGCGCGGCGTACTGTGCCGGCAAGGGCGGTTTGGGCATGGTCACGAAATGCCTTGCGCTTGAACTGTCAGGGCAGAACATTCGGGTCAACAACATTGGACCGGGGATGATCGACACGCCGATGAATGCATCGACGATGGCCGATCCGGAGAGTCTGGCCCGGGCCAATGGGAAGATTCCAATGGGTCGACCGGGCGAATCGCAGGAGATCGCAAACGCTGCACTCTTCCTCGCATCGGACGAATCCAGCTATGTCAGTGGCAGCACGTTATTCGTCGATGGTGCCTTGCGACAGCACGTCGGCCTGGTGTGACAGATCGTTCGGTAATACAGGGAGAACACCATGACAAAGCAGCCAGAAGCACGATTGACAGGGCCCGGAGAGTTCGCCCCGGCCGGCGAGCTGCAGGGCGTGGATTCGACATTCAACGCGGATCAGATTGCAACGGCCTTCGAGGTCGATGTGCATCGAGTTCACGCGGCATTGGCGGGCGAGTTCGACATGGCCGCCGACGGCAACGTCGATTCGCGGCAGGCGCAGCTGCTCTCGGAGGTGATTCTGGGTGATCTGCCAATGGACAAGCGGGAATCGGCACTGATGACACTCGGCGCCTTCACCCCTCGGGCCGATCATGCCTGGGGGGCCGGCGAAGCGGATCCGGCAGAGGAAAGCGACAGCCAGCGCGACGATCAACCTGGAATCTGAACCGATTGTTTTCGACAGCCTGTTTTTTGTCGAAGCGATAATTACTCGGGAACGTTGACGCGGACACCGAGTTCATCGAGGTGGGTGAGGATGTCGGCGGGGTCGTTGTAGACGCGGTAGGCGCCGGCTTCGCGAAGCTCGTCGCCGCCATAGCCTCCCGAACGGACGCCGATGCTGAGTGCCCGGGCGCGACGCGCGGCCAGCAAATCCCAGATCGAATCGCCGATGACCCAGGCATGTTCGATATCGACGCCAAGTTTGTCGGCGGCCGCGAGAAAGAGATCGGGATCGGGCTTGGCGTAGCGG
>JBBJOX010000152.1:0-6812 GCA_037724245.1 Thermomicrobiales bacterium
ACCAGCATGTCGATCGGGATGCTACCGGGACATCACGACCAGAATCGAATGCGTCCGCGATCTGCAAACCGGGGACCAATGTAGTGGGCGGGTGCTTGTGGGTCGCTACATCTTGGGACGGATCCTCGGGCTCATCTTTGTGCTCTTTGCCGTCTCCGTCATCGCCTTTCTCCTGATGCATGCTGTGCCTGGAGGACCGTTCTCCCCCGACGAGAAGGGCCGATTGCCCGCTGCCCTGCGCGAGGCCCAGCTTCGCAAGTACGGTCTCGATCAACCCATCTGGGTCCAGTATCTGAAATACATGTCGAACGCGCTCCGCCTCGATTTTGGCGTGCCGTTCCAGAGTCCGACCGAAACGGTCACCGGGCTGATTTCCCGCGCCTGGCCAACCACGCTCAAGATCGGAGTCCCGACCATCCTGCTCTCCTATGGCCTTGGCACCGTCTTCGGCTACATCGCTGCCAAACGCCAGAACTCATGGGTCGATTATCTGGTCTCGTTCGGTTCGACTCTCGGCATCGTCCTCCCCAACTTCGTTGTTGGACTCTGGCTGATTCTCTTTTTCAGCATCTATCTGGGCTGGCTCGATCCCGGTGGCTGGGGCAAACCGCAGCACTACATAATGCCCGTGATCGCATACTCCCTCGCTCCGATGGCTCTGGTTGCCCGCTACACCAGGTCGAGCCTGCTCGAAGTCATGCGCACCGATCACATTCGGACGGCCCGGGCCAAAGGAATATCCGAAGGCAGAGTCATGACCTGGCACGTTGGCCGAAACGCCCTGATCCCGTTCGTCACGATTCTGCTTCCAGAAATTCCCAACATCCTGACCGGATCGATCTTCATCGAAGCCACTTTCCGCATTCCAGGACTCGGTCGCTTCTTCGTAACCAGTACCCAATCACGCGACTATCCGATGATTCTCGCCCTCGTCCTGCTCGTGGCCGTGCTTTGGGGCGTCACCTACATCATTACCGACTTGCTCTACACCGCACTCGATCCGAGAATCCGTATTGGCGGCGGAAGGGCAACCTGATGGCGACCACCATTCCAACGCTCTCCGCGACCCAGACCGATGCATCGTCGCGAACCATGCATGCCTCTCGATCAGCGTTCAATCAGGCCTGGCGCAAGTTCCGCAAGCAGAAGCTGGCCATGGTTGGCCTCTTCATCGTGGCCTTCATGTTCGTGATCGGTTTTGGCGCTCCGCTGCTCGCTCCCGAAAGCTACACCTACGCAGACCTGATGTCTGCCAACCAATTTCCTGGTGGCGAGCATCTGATGGGTACCGATACCGTCGGTCACGATTTTTTGAGCCGGATCATGTACGGAACTCGTACCTCGCTGATCGTCGGATTCAGCGCTGTCGTCGTCGCCTTCTGCATCGGCGTTCCGCTCGGCCTGCTTGCCGGGCTGCGAGGTGGGGCAGCCGATTTCGTCGTGATGCGCATCGTTGACGTGATGACCGCGTTCCCCGGCCTGCTCTTCGCCATTTTCCTCGTCACCGTGCTTGGTTCGGGTGTCGGCAACATCATCCTTGTCATCGGACTGACAAGCTGGCTGACGCTCTGCCGCCTGATGCGCGCCCAGCTGCTCAGCCTGCGCGAACAGGAATACGTCACCGCGGCCCGCTGTGCCGGTGCCACCGAAACCTCGATCGCCGTGCGCCATCTTTTCCCCAACGCCGTCGCACCTATCATCGTCGCGATCTCGCTCTCGATTCCGGCAGCGATCTTCGCCGAAGCTGGGCTGAGCTACCTCGGTATCGGTATCAACGAACCGACGCCTTCGCTTGGTAAGATGGTCGGAGACAGTTCGAATTACATCCGCGTCTACTGGCATCTGGGATTTTTCCCTTCGATTGCCATTGCTTTGATCATGCTCGGTTTTTCGTTCGTTGGAGATGGGCTGCGGGATGCCCTCGACCCGCGCCAGACCTGATACGCCGGAACAGGACACCGACGTTCCACCGGGACCTGCGACCAATCTCATAACCATCACTTGCGAAGGGAACTGCACCAGATGACCCACAGAAAACTCGATGACTACATGGCCAGCATGTCGGCCCGCGATGCTGCGTTCTTCGGCAAAACGTTCAACCGTCGCCAGGTGCTTGGCACAACGGCCGGTGCTGCTGCCGGATTCGCCGGTCTCAACATGTTTGCAACATCTCCGGCTTCGGCCCAGACGCCGGTCGCCACGCTCGATCTATCGGATGCCGCGTCGCCCGAGAATCAGGTCATTCGCTTCGCCTCCGATCCAACGATCGCCCGTGTCCTCGATTTCTACGAAATGGTCTACGGTCGCCCGGGTATCGCCGACCTCTTCAGCGATCCACTTGTCAGGCTGAACAAGAACTTCGAAATTGTGCCCGGTGCCGCCACCACCTGGACCAACTCGGAAGACGGCATGATCCACACATTTACGCTCGATCAGAATCTGATGTGGAGCGATGGCAACCCGGTCACCGCTGCCGACTACGTCAAGACATTCCAATACGCTGCCGATCCTGATCACGCCTGGGATTTCGCCTGGTACTGGTCTGGCGAGCTGCTGAACTTCACCGAATGTCTGGCTGGCACCACCCCGCGTGAGGAACTCGGCGTCAAGGTCGGTGCCAACGAATTCGAAGTGGTCTTCACCACCGTCGCACCGGCCCCGTACCTGCCAGCCAAACTCCTCTATTCGTTGCCGTTGTCGAAAGCTGCACTCGAATCGACCGGCCCGCTCTACAACACCAATCCGGAAACGGCCGTCTCCTCCGGGCCATTCATCATCGAGGAATGGATCCGCGATCAGACTCTGACCTACAAGCGGAACGAAGCCTACACCGGCAGTCAGAACATCCCGATTCAGCGCATCATCGTCAAGTTTGCTGCCCCAACCAGCTACTTCACGATGTTCGAAGCCGATGAAATCGACTACATGGACGGCCCGGCTCCTGCCGAGCTCCTGATCGTCGAAGGGGATAACCCGGAGCAAATTTTTCAGGGCGTTGGTGACTTCGCCTGCCTCTATTTCTTCTTCGATGTCAACACAGCGCCGTGGGATAACAAACTTGTTCGCCAAGCGTTCAGTCACGTGATCGATCGTGATGCGATGAAGCAGCAAATCTGGACCAGCCAGGCCAATCCTGCGCTCACCTACCTCATGCCCGGCTTCCCTGCCGCCAATGAGGAGGCACTGGCCGACATTCAGCGATTCGATCCTGAACTCGGTCGTCAGTTGCTGGCCGAAGCCGGATTCCCCAACGGCGAAGGATTCCCTGCCCTCGTCATGCAGGTCCGTGGTAGCGGCAGCCCACTTGAAGTTGCCACCACGCAAGCCTATGCTGCAATGGTCAAGGAGCATCTCAACGTCGATGTCGAGCTGCAGACCGTGGAGCGCCAGACGTTCGTTGCCCAGTTGAACGCCGATCCAACCGAAATCTACTTCGGCTGGATTTCCTACGGAACCGACTACTTCGATGCCGCCAGCATGCTTGGCACCTGGGTCAGTGGTGGTCGTCACTCATGGGTCAGCGAAGAGTTCGACGCCCTGTATGCCGAAGCCGGAGCGATCCTCGGCGACGAGGCTGCCAGAACCACACTTTATCAGGAAGCCGAGCGGATTCTGGTTGAGGACTGCCCCGCCGTTTGGGCTTATCACCCAACGCCGATCCAGTTGATCAAGCCGTACCTCAAGGGCCCAGCCCTCGATCCGGACAATAACGGCATTTCCGCCGTGCACTGGCCGGGATTCACCTCCATGTCCACCGTGTTCGAGGAGATCTACGTTTCCTCCGACGCACCTGAAGGTCGCAGTTAGTTTCACGGCGCGACGTCAGATGATAGGATGCGGGGCCAGACTTGGCTGTCTGGTCCCGTTTTCTATGCCTGAATGTGTATGGAAAGAAGCGCATGACTTCCGTTTATGAAACACCCGAGCAACTGCGAACCCAGTTTCTGCTCGATCCTGATATTGCTTTTCTGAATCACGGTTCGTTCGGTGCCTGCCCTTCCACCGTCTTCGACATCTATCAGTCGTGGCAACGCCAGCTGGAATGGGAGCCGGTGCGGTTCGTGGGCAACCGTCAGGAAGGCTTGCTCGATGCAGCGCGCCACCGCCTCGCCGGCTGGCTCAACGCCGATCCGGCTTGCCTGACCTTCATCACCAATGCCACGTCCGGAATCAATGTCGTGGCCCGCTCGCTGGATATTAGACCTGGCGACGAAATCTTGACGACAAATCTGGAATACGGTGCCTGCGACAACACCTGGCAGCATCTTTGTGATCGCTTCGGTGCGTCGTATGTGCATCAAATGATTCCGGTCCCGTTCACGACGAAACAGGCTGTCATCGACGCCCTGTTCGGCGGGGTGACACCGCGGACAAAGGCGATCTATGTCAGTCACCTGACATCGGGAACTGCCGTCATCCTGCCGGTTCGGGAAATTTGCGCGAAGGCTCGCGCCCTTGGCATTCTCAGCATCGTCGATGGTGCCCATGCGCCAGGTCAGATCCCGGTCGATCTGGCCGAAATCGGTGCAGATTTCTACACCGGAAATCTGCACAAGTGGACCTGCGCCCCGAAAGGCAGCGCCTTCCTCTTCGCCCGCCCGGAGCACCACAGCTGGACTGAATCGTTGACTATCAGCTGGGGCTGGAGTCGCGGTGGCGACACCTTCGTCAGTCGCAACCAGCAACAGGGCACCCAGGATGTCGCCCGCTATCTCGCCGTTCCAGCGGCAATCGATTTTCTGGAAGAGCACCACTGGGATCAGGTCCGGCTATCGACCCATGGACGTCTGCGTACCCTGCGAGATCGCCTGCACGAATATTTCGGAACCGAGCGCCTCTATCCGGAAGATGGCGACTGGTACGCCCAACTCGGGCTGATCAGCTTGCCAATTGCCGACGTCACCAACCTTAACGCCCGCATGTACAGTGAATTCGCCGTCGAAGTACCATTCACCAGCCACGACGGGAGAACTTTCGTCCGCGTCTCGATGCAAGGCTACGTCACCGATTCCGACCTCGACCGCTTCGAAACCGCTCTCAAAACCATCGTCTCGTGAGCCCAGGATTTCTCGCAAAATCATCCGACCGCAACTTCAGCAATGCCGTAATGCGGTGTGGAATAATTCGTCATCCCGAGCCTGCAAGGGATCAGCCACCGGTCCGATATTCCATTCACCCAAAAATCGATCCTCGATATCTCGGCTAATTCGACAACAGAATGACAAGCAGGTTCAGCGAGCATCAGGAGGTCTTCCGGTTTCTGCCGTTACACGTCCTCTCGTAACAACACTCGTCGTCGTTGCCGTTCCTGCCGCGACGCGTCACGCACCAGATCCTTGACCCGGTCCGGTTCCGTCACGTTGTGCAGAAATTTCGTCGAAACACTGGCATCGTTCATCGCAATGAACACATCGCCAAAACCGAGAATGCGCTCCAGAGGGTTCTGCTTCACACCGACATCGTTCACTCGGTAGAGATCGACTTCCTCTGTCCGCCGACCGATGAATCCGTACTCCACCATCAATCGCTGGTTGGTCACCTTGTACCGGTTCAGCAGCGCCATCCGGGGAGACCACAACTTGCTCGGTCGCCCCTGCCAGAGAATGCGTTCACCACCCGGGATGCCGTCCAGATCCTCGCCGACCGGCAAACCGTCATTGGCGATCAAGCGACCGGCACTGTCCTTCTGATCACCAACCTGGGCCGGATCCACCGCCGACTGCGTTTCGGCAACATCGTCCATCGTTCGCCCGCAACTGCTGCAGAAACGGGCACTGGCTTCATTCTTGGTACCGCAATCGGGACAGAACATCGTCTCATCATCCTTGGTATGCATCCATACGGCGTCGTTGGCCGAATGGTAGTGCATCCCGCTCACCAAACGCATCTCGTCAACAGATGGAACGATTTCGCGCGTTCGGGAGTTGGTAGTAATGCGTCTCATGGCCAAGGTCTTGCGTCGCATCCTGTCTTTCGGTCCGGCATACCCGTGTCGACAGCCGAATTATTCAGAAGCCGGACAATTGGGTTCGGCATCGTTCTATTTTGGGGGTCCACGTATGTCCCGTTTGTTCCGTAGTTTGATCGTGATGCTCGGCATCGTCTGCTCGATGTCTCTGGCGCTCGCGGCTCCAGCCGCTGCCCAGACGCCGACCGTCGACGTTGCTGAAGTCACCGACATTGTGGCTGACACCGATGTTGACGCACTTCTTGCCGCACTCGAAGTTCCAATGGAAGATGAAACTCTGCCAGAAGGATTCACGGATGCCATATTCGTTGATCCGGAGGAAGCAACTCCAGAGGCGGGCCTGCTGACTGAAGACGATCTGGCCGGCACAATTGGTGCAGTTGCCTACACGATCACTGGCGATCCTGAAACATTTGAGGCCGAAACAATCCTCGTTGGCGTTCAGTACGTTGCCTTCGACGAAGCCGAACTTGGTGACGATCCGCTCGGCGATTTCATCGAAGGCGCCGAAGGTGGTCTTGGAGACCTTCCAGAAGGAACCGAAGCCTCGGTCGAAGAAGTCGAAGTCGGCGGAACACCGGCCGCTCTGCTGACCCTTGTTCAGGACGGCGTTGTCGTTCAGTACTTTGCGGTCCCGGTTGGTAACTTCTTCGTCTTTGCGACCGTGACCGTCGCCGGTGACGCAGTCGATCCCGAACTCGTGATGTCCTCGTCTGAAGCCCTTGCGATCTCCGCAATTGGACACCTCGGAACAACTGCCGCCGATTCCTAGAATCGACCAGGTCAGGACACAACGGAAAGACCCGGGTCAACTGACCCGGGTCTCTCTTTGTCTGCATAACAG
>JBBJOX010000153.1:0-3132 GCA_037724245.1 Thermomicrobiales bacterium
ACCAGCGTAGAGTGGGAGGTACTGTTCGACATTGCCGTCGTAGCGTCGATATTCCTGCCCGAAAATGACAGTGGTGTAGGTGTAGATCGCGTAGAGTGCTGGTCCCATCGTCAGTGGAGCGGCCAGGCGATGTCCGCGAATCCAGAGCACGCCGGCCGCAATCGCGACTGGAGCGACCAGCGCGATTGACGCCATTTCGCCTCCGGCAAACTGTGTGTTCAGGCTCTCTGACAAGCGAAATCGGACGATCTTCAGGCCCAGAGGGCCGAGCACAGCTGCCGTGGAGATTCCGATTCCAAGTACGATCGAACCGGCCCCAATCAGTCTGTCGATGTTCATGATGGCATTCCTGTTTCACCGTCTGAACGAGAGTCACTGAGGGTTTTATCATCGTTGTCTGCAGAAATGGCCTGAATCCCGGTTTGAGCCATTTCCACCGGTTGGAATGTAAATCAGCCGTCCGGGTTGTTTGGCAGAGACAAGCACTGCGCCAACCGTTCTCGCGGCCACCAGAACCGATGGCCGCGCACGAACGTCCTAGGCCTCGACGATGAGCGCGGTGACCATACCGAACATGCCCATTTTGGTTTCAGCGTGGCTGAGGATATGGCAGTGGAATGCCCAGATCCCGAGTTCGGTTGCGTCGATGATCGCCTCGAAGCGCTGACCCGGTGCGATGTTCAGCGTGTCGCACATATACGGTTGCGGCAGCAGGTATCCATCGGCCGCGATGACGGTCATCGGCATTCCATGAAGATGCATCGGGTGAATCATCAGCCCCTCGTTCATGTACCGGACCAGAACCTTCTCGCCTTGCTTCGCCATCAGCGGTTGCGTCGCCGGGAAACTCTTGCCATTGATCGAGTAGCCGCCGATATAGCCGTCGTTGAGGACCAGGGTGTATTCCCGGTCGAACGCGGGTCGCGTCGAAGGGTCTTTTGGCTCGATGATGAACGAGCCAAGGAGCCCGCGTGTTACCTGTTCGGCCGAGTTCATGTGCGAGTGATACATGTGGGTACCAGCATTGCCGGCGCGGATCGGGAATTCATAGGTGTACGATTCGCCCGGTTTGATCGCAGGTTGGGTGATGAACGGCACGCCGTCCTGGGCGTTCGGGATCATCAGTCCGTGCCAGTGGATGGCCGTACTTTCGTTCAGTTGATTGGCGATGTTGATCCGGACCTTGTCGCCTTCGGTGACGCGGATTTCCGGGCCAGGGACGACGCCGTTGTAGGCCCAGGCCTCGGCAAACTGCCCCGCGGCGAACTCCCACTGAATCACGCTGGCGGTCAGTTCGAACACCTTGACATCGCCATCCATCGTGAACTCGAGCGGCTGCCCGCCGAGACCTTCCGTTGGCGCGGGGAAACTCTGGATCCCGGCCTCATGCAAGGCATCCATCTCATCGATGGTCATTTCGTCGGCCTTGGCTTCGGTGGTTGGCGCCGCAGCGACCATCTCCATATCGGCGTGATCAGTCATTGCCATATCGTCGAGATCGACCATTGGTGCCAGCGTTGGGTTTGGCATCGCGGCGGTCAGCGCATCCTCAGTCGGTGCCGCCGCCGATGTATTCGCATTTTGGAGGATTTGCAAACCTTCCGGAGCAATCGCGGTTCCAACGGCGCCTATGCCGAGGATGCCAGCAAGTGTGGTGAATCGTCGTCGGGAGAGGTGGCGTTGTTCTTCGGTAGTCATAGCGATGGTTGCCTTTTGCGTTGAAGTACAGCGGACGTTCGAGAGTGTGCGATCTCTCTAATGAAGGACGAGGCCGAAGGCGTGGCGATCCTGCACCGGTTGGTGATGCCCACGGTGGTTTCTTTGACGTTTAGAATTGACCAGGAGCAACTGAAGTTGCCCGTGTCGGATCAATCGCGATGCGCGGTCGAAGCGAGTGTGTGGAAATGCCTGCGCCAACGGCTCGATCGACATCACGACCAGCGGATCACGCGTTCTGGCGGCTTCCGATTCGATCTGAAGCACCGGATCTCCGGAGAGCACAACCATGTCGACATTGGCGAAGAGGTGGTAGCGGTGTCGCAACGTATTCAGGTAATCGGTCGCTTCCTCAGTTTCCACCTGCACCGACTCGTCATCGCCAGGTGCTGGGTGTGGCAACGGTCCGCCGATATCGACCCTGGTCATCACGATCTGGGGTCGTTCGACCACGAAGAGCATCACCAGCCGGGCGTCGTGTCGCATGGCTTCGTCGAGCGCCGCGGGGATGGCCACATCGTCATGTGGTGAGCCATCGAGGGGGACGATCACAGTTTCGAATGTCTTCATGTGGGACTTCCTCTGGTTGTCGTTTCTTCGGGCGGACATTGCCCGAATTGCTCTCCCCGGAGTCTGGCAGACGGGCCGTATCAAACCCGAATGCAGAGGCGGGTACGGCATGTCAATTTCGTGACAATCCGAAATGAGGTCGTTGACGACGGTGAGGCGGGGTGAGACGAAGCGAGGTTCTGTGGCGGGCAATCGTTGACGCTCATATCCATGACTGCTAGAATGAATAATCATCGATTATCGTTAATCTATTATCGAGCTTCGTCCAGAGTGCGAAGGCCCGCAGAAGGAGGTAGTCCGGCAATCCATGCGTCCCGCGCGTTCAGAACGCGGATCATTGCCTCGTCGTGTCCAGCACCGGTTCTCGTTGCCCTATAAAGGAGTTCTGTTCAATGGTTGCTCTCAAACATCCCCTTGCTCATTCGCTAAATCGCCGCAATCTGATGACCGGAGCCGGAGCCACTGTGCTCTCGCTGGCCATGGCCGGCCAGATGCCGCGACCCTCCTACGCAGCACAGGGAACCACTTTCAGCGGGAAAATCAGGATCGAGGCCCACGATTACACGCCTTCAGAGACCATGGAGGTAACGCCAAACAATCCGATCCCGCACGATGCCCTGCAACGCGTGGTCGATTCGTATCGCGGCATTCATCCCGCCGTCGAGATCGAGTTCGTTCGGGTGCCACCGGGAACCGATGCTCGCGTCTGGGTTGTTACCCAGCTGACGGGAGAGCAGGCTCCGGAAATTGTCTGGACGCAGAGCGCCGATGCGAACCGCGATGTCGGCAAGAACTGGTGGGTGGAACTCGATCAGTACTACGCCCAGCCGAACCCCTATGTCGAAG
>JBBJOX010000153.1:3142-6812 GCA_037724245.1 Thermomicrobiales bacterium
GTGCCCTCTGGATGGACCAGTTCTTCGAAATCCCAACCGCCTCGAAGTACGCCACGAATGGGCACATCTACGTTGTGCCCTACGATCTGGTAACGACGTTCTTCTTCTACAACAAGACGATTTTCCAGAATGCCGCGGTCGAACCGCCAACTACCTACGATCAGTTTCTAACGGTGCTGCAGACAATTCAGGAATCCGGCGCGGTGCCATACAACGGCATGCAATGGTCGCAACCGCAACTGGGTGAAATGGTGCTGCGACGCTGGACTGCCGATTTCGCAGCGACCGGGGCCGGTGGTGCCTACACCCAGAAGGACGTGACGCTGGCGATTCTGGCCGGTATCTTCGATGCAACCAAGCCGGAATATCGCGACTGGTTGCGCCTGATGAAGGAATCGGTTCCGTTCTGGGCCCAGCAATGGACGCAGGAAGAACCGGAACTCGATCGCCAGTTCACACAGGGGAATCTCGGGGTCTACGAGGACGGTTCCTGGCGCTTCGGGTTGCTGAACGCCAACACGGAACTCGACTTCGAGTGGGGCTCATTCTTCATGCCGACACTGATGCCAGGCACGGGGGTCGGCTTGTCCGAGTTCGCCGATGGCGCGGCACCGCCTGCAATTGGTGGAGCCACCGCCAATCAGTTCGGAATCACCAACTCGGCCGTCAATAACAACAATGTTGAACTCTGTGTCGATTTCCTGCGCTACATGACAGCCCCGGCCCAGGCATCGGAAGTGATCGCCGAGCTTGGACAATTCCTGCCGAACATTCAGGGAGTCGAGGTCAACCAGGATCTGGCACCGGCACTCGAGGCGGTGACAACCGGAATTGGTGAAGCCGGGATGATCGCCTACGCCGACAAGATCGATGCCGAGGCGGCCGACAACATTGCCACGGCCACCAGTAACTTCCTGCTCGATCGCACCAGCATCGACGATGTGGTGGTCGAGATTCAGGGTCTGTACATGGCCCAGGCCGAGAAGGTCGCGGACGAACAAGGCTGGCGCTAATCGTTTTCAGCCAGGGCACATGAGATTGCTCATGTGCCCTGTTCATTCGCTCCAGCAGGGACAGGCATGGCAATGCAGCACCCGACTTCAGGAAATCTCGTTGCGTCGCAAGCGCGCCCGACGATCACGATTCGCAAGCGATCGCTTTGGGAACGGATCGTTCGGGCGCGCTTTTACTATCTGCTACTGGTTCCATGTTTTACGTTGTTGATTGTCTTCAACTATTACCCGGCATTCCTGGCGATGTGGGGATCGATCTTTACGCTTGATTACGGGCGGGATGGGGAGTTCGTTGGGCTCGACAACTTTCGGGAAATGTTTCGCGATCCCACGTTTCGCGAATCGATCGGAAACGTGGTTGCGCTGACACTATTCGGCACAATCACCGCGATCACCGTTCCGGTGATTGTGGCCGAGTGGATTTTTCGTTTGCGATCGGATCGGGCGCAGTATTTCTACCGGATCATCATGGTCTGGCCGGCGATTGTGCCCGGGATCGTGACCCTGTTGCTCTGGCAGTTCATCTACGATCCGTACGATGGCATTCTCAACCAGATACTGGCCTGGGTTGGACTCGATCAGTGGGCACAAAATGCCTGGCTGGCCGATCCTGATCTGGCGTTGTACGCGCTGATGGGATCAGGCTTCCCCTTTGTCGGTGGAATCGGTGTGCTCATCTACCTCGCCGGATTGCAGAGCATCTCCACGGAGATTTTCGATGCGGCATCGCTGGATGGAGCGAGTGGCTTCCGCCGCTTCCTGACGATCGATCTGCCGTTGATTCGCGGACAGATTCGCCTGATCCTCGTGCTCTCCATCATCGAAGGACTACAGGCGATCGTCGGACCACTGGTCCTGACCCGGGGTGGGCCGGTCGATTCGACCATGGTCCCGGGGTTGTACATGTACGAGCAGGCATTCTCCTACGGTCGACTTGGGTATGCATCAGCGATCGGGGTGGTGGTCTTCATCGCTGTCTTTTCGCTGACATTGCTGAACCTGACCGTGTTCAGAGACAAGGACTGATATGGCGAACCTCTCACCGCCGATTCACGAATTACCGCCGGCGAGCAAACCAAGTTCGTCACTCCAGAAATTCATCAGCAGTGGCGACTGGTGGAAGCATCTGGCACTGATCATCATTAGCATTTTGCTCTTCTTCCCGTTCATCATGACCCTGATCATCTCGTTCAAGACGATCAATCAGTTCAGTGTGTCTCCATTTACCCTGACCTTCCCGCTTCACTTCGAGAACTATCGGGAAGCGGGTGAGGTTGTTCTCCCCTACATCCGGAACAGCATTGTCGTCAGTGGCACAGCCTGTTTCGGGGTCGTGCTGATTGGCTCGCTGACCGCCTATGTCTTTGCCCAGTTCCAGTTTCCGGGCAAGGAGATTCTTTACTACATGGTGCTGATTCTTCTAATGGTGCCGGGAATCCTGACCCTCGTTCCGAGTTTCGTGGTGGTGCGTGATCTCAATCTGCTGGATACGCGCTTGGCACTGATTCTGCCGTGGATTGCCGGCGGTCAGGTCTTCGCGATTTTCATCCTGCGCACGTTTTACCAGAGTATGCCGAAGGATCTGTTCGAGGCGGCGCGACTCGATGGCGCCGGTGAGCTATCGATCTATCTGCGCATCGCCGTGCCGCTTTCGCAATCGATCCTCGGCGTGGTGGCGATCTTCAATATCCTGGGAACGTGGAACGATTTTCTCTGGCCCCTGATCACGATCAGCAATGAGGATGCCTATCCGCTGGTACTGGGGTTGTTCCGGTTCCAGTCGTCCTATTACACGGTCTGGGGTCCATTGATGGCGGGGTACGTAATCGGGACAATTCCGCTTGTCATTCTGTTCGCCTTCACCAGCAAGCTCTTCGTGCAGGGACTGGCCCAGGGCGGGATCAAGCTGTGAGTGCCGCACTCCGGGTGGCGATCATCGGTTGCGGAAACATGGCGAAGGGTCATGCCCGGGCCTATCTCGCCGATCCGCGGACGAAACTCGTGGCCTGTTCCGATATCTTTGAAACGGCGGTGAACGGGTTCGGTGACGAGTTCGGAATCGCCGGACGGTATCTCGACTACCGCGAAATGCTGGCTGCGGAAAAGCCGGATATCGTCAGCATCTGCACCCATCACCCGTTGCACGCGCCGATGACGATCGACGCAGCGCAGATAGCCGGACCGAAGGCGATCCTCTGCGAGAAACCGATCGCGCTCGATCTCCCTTCGGCCGACGACATGATCTTGGCCTGCCGGGATTCGGGCACGTTGCTGATCATCGGACATCAGCGGCGCTTCGATCGGCAAACGGCCGCGGCGAAGCAGGCGATGGACGAGCAGGCGATTGGGGAGATTCTGCTGGTCGAGGCGTTCGGCCATCCCCGCTCGAGTCTGCTGGTGGATAGCACGCACACGATCGATCTGGTGCGCTATCTGGTGGGTGATCCGGTTGGGTCGTGGGTGATCGGTCAGATCGACGCGCGGTCGCACGCGAGTGGATGGGGTCAGCCGATCGAAGATTGCGCAATGGCCTGGATCGGTCTCTCGAACGGAGTTCGCGTGCTGCTCGGAGCAGGATCGGCCCTGGACGACTCGGGTGAGTCGAGGACGCCGATCGCGGCTCGACAAATTGTGGGTGGCGGGTATCACCGGATCGT
>JBBJOX010000154.1:0-6807 GCA_037724245.1 Thermomicrobiales bacterium
CGTTGCCACACCCGAGAGCGTATTCACAATGCTGTGTGTGTTCGATGAAACGAAGTAGATCGGACGATCTCGCATATTCAGGTCGGCCAACCGGTTCATCACCGGTCGCCACCACGTCCTCGTCGATCTCCCATACCCGAGAAACGTGCCACCGAGCATCCGGAAATCGATGCGCTTCCGAGTCGTCGCCACAAGATTCAGCATTGTCCAGAACGATGCTCCCCACACCGACACCAGCCGCTCCCAGTCAGCGACTTCCAGCAGCAGAGCCTCGCGTATCAATGTCCCGTCGACATCGTCCGGAATCGTGCCTCGAGCCGCCAGCGAGATCAGCGCCGTGATCTCCGGCTGCTGCTCCAGCAACCGGTTCATCTTGTTCCACTCGAACTGATAGGCCACAATCGATGGAATCAGATCGTCCAGATCCGATGCAGACGCGATATACGCTGCCAGAATCTCCTCGCCGTTCCAGTACCAGCGTCGGCGCCGCCCAGGAGCGGAAACCGCCTGCCAGGTCTCGACCTCCGCATAGCCTTCGCGCACGAACGCTCGCAACGTCTGTCCCAGAATCACATGTTGCACTGAAGCAATGCATTGTGGAATTCGTTGCGCTGAATAGAGGAAGGCACTGAAATCAGGCTCCGGTTCCTCCGCACCGGCGTGCAACGACGATGCAGACGTCAGATGAGCCGGTTCCAGCGATGCCACGCTGACAGCTCCGGAACTCTGCAATAACGTGATATACGTTCGTACGTAAAGATCGACTTCGCGTTTTCCCGCCACCGATGACCGGCTGGAACCCGATACCTCCATAAGGCTCTCACGACTGCCGGAAGATCGGCCATTGCGCGATTGATCTGATCCCGCCTGCATCGTTGCTCCTCGTCCGAAATCGTTGCTGTTTGCCACATTCTACGGGGTGTCATCCTTGCCGACACGCCAGAATTTCAAATCCAGCCCCATCAGTACCGACGATCTTCCACCCCTGGATACTGGAAGCCCTGAACCAGATCGATCCAGCCCCGCCGCCGGTACATCGCATGCGCCGGATTGTCACCATCATCCGTGGAAAGCAGAGCGGTTTCCGCGCCCGTGCGCCGCAGAATACGGTCATGCATCGCTTATCCAACACCAGCCCCCTGAGCTGACGGCGTCACCGCGAATTCGACAAACTCGAAGGCTGTATCGAGATACCAGCCAAACCCCGCTGCCCGAATCTCGGCCGCGACCGTGTCGTGCCACCACCGACCCGGCTCACTGCGGTACCCGTACACGAATCCAATGATCTCCTTGCGTGGGTTTAGCGCAACAACACACTGATACTCGGCATAGTCGGTGTGTCGCACCAGGGAATTGCTGATGAAGCGATCGACCCGTTCCTCCGATTCGATCCGAAATGCGCTACGGTAGACATCGCCCAGAACGTCTTTATGCTCGATGACATCAGACCTCGACCATACCTCCAGCGCAAACCCTGCCATCGCCCTACTCCCCAAGATCGAACCCAATCGCCTTCAGATACTCCAGGGCAATCACCGCATGTCCCGGTGTTCCTGGATGAATTCTGTCTGCTGCCCAGGCCCCGGAACCTGTAGTCATCAGCACCCGATCGAATGCCACCTGCGTCCGCACCCGGATCGCCCCGAACTCGTCCGCCAGCTTTCCGACAACCTCACCATAGGCGTCCATCTGCAGCCGCATTAGATCCGATCGGTCACTCTCGATGATGTACGGATCGGCCAGGATCAGGTTCGTCCCGGTTTCGTCGACCGCCCGCGTCAGCAGCGTTCGGTAGATCGACTCGTAATCCTCGATCCCGACCGCACCCTCACCCTCCCGATCGAAGGTCCGCCAGACATCGTTGATCCCGATCTTGACCGACAACCAATCCGGCTTCTCGGCAATCACATCCGCCGCCCAGCGCGCCTCCAGATGCCGCACCGTATCGCCACCAATCCCGCGATTGACGATCTCGAGCCCCAGCTCCGGATACCGCGCCAGCACGAAACTCCGCACCAGATTGAAGTACCCCGTCCCGTTAACCAGTGGATCGGTCCGCCGACCGGCATCCGTAATGCTGTCTCCAATGAAGACAACCTTCTGCCCACGTTCGAAAATCACACCGATGCCTTCCACAAAATATTCACCAGATCGATTGCTGCTGCATCCTACCAGCGCTCCTCCTGCCCCGAAAGCGTGTTTGATCCGGCACTCGCCCTCGAACGGCCCGTACGGTCACTCTCGTTTGTGGCAGTATTCCTTTAGCTTTCGATTCCACGCACGGCATTGCACACAGGATCGTCCCGGTTTGATCGACCCATTCTCCTATTGCACCAACGTCAGCTTCGTGTCGCCCGGGGTGACGCATGTCTAGTCATTGGCGATCGTCGCGCTGGAGCAGCGCCCGCGAACGCGAGGAGCAGGAACGCGCCCGTGCCGAGGAAAAAACGCAAACCAGACGCGACACTCCAGGCCGAACTCCCAAATCGGATCCGGAGCCCAGGGTCAAAACCGATCCAAAAACGGCCGCCAAATCAGCCAGCGAACTCTCCGATCTGATCGCATCGAGCGCCCGTAAGCCACGCGAGCGAAAGTGGCCACATCCGGACGAACCAAAAGCCGAACCTGCGCCAGCCACCACCGCAAAACCCACCCGCGCTCGAACCCGTCGCAAACTGGACGCAACTGTCACCACGGCCGGTGCCGGACCGTCGCTGCCAAATTTACCGGATGAACTATCTTCATTCAGCGGGAAGGACAAGGGACGTGGTCCCAATCGACCACTAATTTTCGGCTTGTTGCTCTTTGTCGCCATGGGCGTCATCGCCTTCAACCCGGGCGATATCTTCCCGGCAATCGGCGGAGGTGGAGATGCCGATCCAACCGTAACCCAGCCTTCGATGATCCTGCCCACCGCCGTCAACACCCAGCAAACTGACCAGATCGAAGCCGAATCTACCCAAACCGGCGCCGAACCAGGGGAGCAGACCGCCGCTCGCCCGGAAATCATCTGCCTCGATGCCGGTCACGGCGGCTGGGACACCGGCTACGTCCGCGAGGCCAACGAACGCGCTCCGTTTCTCGAGGAAGCCGACATCAACCTCGCCATGTCCTACATGCTCAAGGAGCGTCTCGAGGACGAAGGGTTCACCGTCATCCTGACTCGTCCCTCCGCCGCCGCCGTCAACATCTTCAATCAGGACGTCAACAACGATGGTAGAGTCGCCTCCGATGTTCAGCGCGACGCGGACGATCAGGACGGAAACCGCGACGAACTCCAGGCCCGGATCAACATCTGCAACGAAGCCGGCGCCGATATCCTCATCTCCATGCACATCAACGGTTTCGATGATGCCGCCGCTCGCGGATACGAAATTCTCTACACAGCCGAACGGGAATTCGGTCAGCAGAGTGCCGATCTGGCGTTCGATGTCTACTCCGAAATGACCGTCTCATTCGAGGAAGTGGGATTTGTCACCGATCCACGAGGGGCCAAACCGGATCTTGAAATGGAAGACACCGCCCAGCACGAAGGCCGCAGTGAGCGTCACTTCATCATGACCGGACCCGCCGTGAACGCCTCCGACTTCTCGATCACGCCCAGTGAAATGCCTGGCATCATCTGCGAAGCGGGGTTCATCTCCAACGATGCCGACGCCGCCTTCCTCGCCGATCCCGTCAACCAGCTCGTTGTCGTCAACGCCTACGCCGACGGTATCATCAACTACTTCACCCGCTACCCCGGCACCTTCCCGCGCTAACCCACATCCCCTCTCCGACATCCTGATTCGAAGCGAAGGATCCACCGGCAAAGCCGCGAGCCGAATCATGCGCGTAACCCCACTACTGCATCCCAGTACCCCGCTAAAGCACAAATTGCCAACTCCAAAACCACCCGCTACATCCTACACCTCAACCTGCTATGACCCACGATCGTACAATGAACTCAACGCAACCCGCCTGGTTGCCCAGTCCCCGGTATTGCAACCCTTGTGTGGTTGCCCCAACAGGAGCCTTCATGACCCGCGTCCCCGCCCAAACCACCTTCAATCGACGGCACCTCGTGACCGGCGCCGCCGCCACTGCCGCCGCAACCATCCCCCTCGGCAACCCACCATTCGTTGCCGCCAGCAGCGGACAACTCGCCCGCGCCGCGATGACTGCCCAGGGACTCCCCGAAGCCACCGCCATCGTCACCTCGGTCCGACTCCCCCTTCACGGCATCGGCAGCACCCAGATCGCCAACCTGCTCAATGGCACCACCACTGATTGGCTCGATGTCGGCTGTCCCTTCTCTCTACCCGTCACCGTCATCGGACTCGAAGGCATCACCGCCGAAGGAGTTGTCCCCTCCGAAACCGCCGCCGACTACGCCGCACTCAGTGCAACTCTCGCCGAGAATCACGGCGGCGTCGCCATCGTTCCCCTCGAGCAGATCGATCTCAACGTCAGCGTTCTCAACATCGACGGCGACAACCCACTTCTCGCCTCCAACTCCGAAACCACGCCAGTAACGAAAATCGGCTTCGGCGGAGACATCCTTTTTGGTCGCAACGTCGGTATCCACATGCGCAACTACGACGACTTCACATTCCCCATGCTCCAGCTCAAGGATCTCCTTGCCACCTTCGATCTCACCATCTGCAACTGGGAATGCTTCGTCTCCGAAACCATAGATCCACCTGAAAACACCGATCCCAACACCTTCGATTTCGTCACTGTCCCGGCCGCGATCGAAGGCGTCATCATGTCCGGTGTCGATGCCGTCAGCATGGCCAATAACCACGCCTTCGATAACTACCTCGGGCTCGGACCCGATGCCTGGCGCGACACAATTCGCCACCTCGACGAAGCCGGACTCCCCTGGTTCGGTGCCGGTGAAAACCTCGCCGATGCCCGTCAACCCTTCACCACCGAAGTCAACAGCGTCAGCATCGCCATCTACGGAGTCGATGGCGTCACCGCCAACGTCGATTTCCCGGGCGACTGGGGATTCGACAAAACATCCGCCACCGAAAACGGCCCCGGTACCAATCCACTGATTCTGGACAACATCACCGCCGATATTGAACGCCTCGCCGGCGAATACGATGTCGTCATCCCCTTCTTCCACATGGGAATGGAATACGTCTGGACCCCTCGCCAGTTCGCGGTCGATACCTGCCACGCCTGCATCGATGCCGGAGCAGCCGCCGTCGTCACCAGCCACCCGCACACGATCATGGGCATGGAGGTCTACAACGGAAAACCGATCTTCCACGCCATCGGAAACCTCGTCTACGACCAGATGTTTAGCGTCGATACCCGCACCGGCTACATCCTCGATATGACACTCAAGGGCAAGGACGTCGTCAACTTCCGCATCCACGGCTTCGAGAACTTCGATTACTGCCAGGGCCGCCTGATGCCCCCCGGCGAAAACGCCGCACTCATGAACCGCTTCTGGCGCTCCACCGACCTCACGAAGCAATACCGGCTGTAACGGGGTACACAACGAACTGCACTCGTCCCGGCTCGGTGCGCAATGAGGTCGTCATTCTGAGCGTGCGAAGAATCAGCTACGGTTCGGATGTTTGGACTTGACGGGAGTTGGTTTGGAGTCCACTGGTCCTTCGTGCCTCAGAATGACCATAAAAAGTGTCGTCATCCTTCGCTGCGCTCAGGATCCCCCGGCGAAGCGGCCCACCCGAATCCGTCCGTCGCCCAACTCCTGGAATCTACTCTATATCAACGATTACACACCCTCAAATTATGCAAGCCGTACGTTGCGGATCAACTCAATTCCTTGTCTTCCATCTCCCACGCATGATCCAGCAGATGCCACGCCACTCGCCGTAAACAGTACGCCAGTGGCCACCCCAACTCGCTTGAACCTCCGGCATGCGACGCTCGAATCGCCGCCAGCACCGCGTCCCGATGCGATCGCAACCCAGCCGCCGTCTCCATCTCCTTCGGCCCCGTCTTCACCCCGACACTTCGTGCGTAACCCCGCTCGGACCCTTCTGCAATTCCGGAGACACGCGCGACGCCACATCGTCGAAGAACGTCCAGCTCGCTTCGAGCAACGTGATCTGCCGCTCGCACTCGGCATCGGACATCGGTTCCAACTCAACCGCCGCCGGACGATCAGGAACCCCAAAATCCGTCGCCCCATTTCCCTTGATCCACTCGACGATCTCGAAATCCTTTGCAGTGGCCTTCACACCCCGCAGACCCGCGACCTCGGCAACCACCCCGTATCGGTCTGCGTACTCCGCCAGAACCGCCAGCGCCTCATCTTCGGATTTGCCCGATCGACTCCAGCCCGGCCAGTCGAGCGCCGAGGCAAAGATCCTCTTCTCACCCGATTCGATCACAATCCTGTTGTGTAGCGTCATGAACGTTCCTCATTCAATCCAGCGCCGCCATCACGACGACCGCACGATCACATTCCCTTGCCGCGCCACAATCAACATACTCCGCCGCGACGTCCGGAACTGCACCTCCACTCCTGGCACCAGATCGACCACAGAAACATCGTTCAACACCACCGTCGTCAATCCAGAAATCACATCGACCCGGTGCAATCCGGTCCACATCGTCAGTAACACCGATGGCCTCCCGTTCGCTCCCGGCACCGTCAACTGCCAGACATTCGAACCCGGCATCCGGAAAGGCGCGACCTCGGTCGTCACCCCCAGAATCTCGGCCACACTCTCGACACACCCCTCCTCGTACGGCAACGTCACGATATTGGAGTTGCGCGATCGCTCCACGCCAGAACCCTCAGCCTTGCTCAATCCTGAAATCCGTCTCCGCTATACTGGT
>JBBJOX010000155.1:0-6731 GCA_037724245.1 Thermomicrobiales bacterium
CAAGGGTGGCGTGGTGATCCTCGATTTCGCGCATAATCCAGCCGGTCTCGAACTGTTGCTCGGCTTCGCCAGGAACTTCGTCGAGCCTGGTGGGCGCCTGATTACCGTTGCCGGCACCGCGGGCGATCGAACCGACGATGCACTCCGCGCCGTGGGACGGATCGTGGCGCGGCACTCCGACTACACGATATTCAAGGACACCTCGAAGTACCTTCGGGGCCGGAGCAAGGGAGATATGCTGCCAATCATGCACGGCGGATTCGAGGAAGCAGGAGGTGGATCGTCCGAGGATAGTGACTCGGAACGCCCCGCCGCCTTACGCGCAATCGAGATCATGCAGGATGGCGACACGGTGGCGCTGATGTGTATCGAGGATTACGACTACCTGATCGACCACTTGACCAAGCTTGGCGAACCCTACGTCGACTGAGTGGCCGAACAACGTTCGTTCACGATTGACGCCATCGGGCAGGACTGTTACGCTCGAAGTAGTAACCTATTCAATTACTGACTAATTTCCCACCTGGTCCAGATCGTTATCGAGGTCGTCATGGCAGTCACTCCACTTTCACTCTTCCCGACCATACAGGACGCCGTAGGCCCGCGCGATTCGTTCGGCCGGGCGATGAACTACCTACGCATTTCCCTGACAGACCGGTGCAATTTTCGGTGCACCTACTGCATGCCGGCGGTAGGTATGAAGTTCCAGGCCCGCGATGAAATGCTGACCGATGAGGAACTCATTCGATCTGTCGGACTTTTTGCCGAGCTCGGATTCACCAAGCTGCGTCTGACTGGTGGAGAACCGACCGTCCGTCCGCATCTCGTCGACCTTGTTCGCCAGATGAAAGCATTTCCTGGCATCAAGGAACTCTCGATGACCACCAACGCCCTGATCCTCGGTCGGATAGCCGATGACCTGAAGGATGCAGGACTCGATCGGGTCAACATCAGTATCGACACGCTCGATCCCGTGAAATTCAAAACGATGACCCGGGGTGGCCGATTCGATCTCGTCTGGAAGGGGATCGAGGCGGCGGAACGGGTTGGAATGACCCCGATCAAATTGAACACGGTTGTTCAGCGTGGCTTGAATGACACCACCGTCGGCGAGATGGCGCGGCTGACACTCGATCGACCGTGGCAGGTGCGCTTCCTCGAAATCATGCCCATGGAAGGTGTTGGTCTCGTTTACGATTCGGACCTCGTTACCTCGGATGAAACCCAGCGTCGACTCGAAGCGGAGTTTGGACCGCTCGAAGCGATCAGCGCCGATCCGTCCGACCCCGCGCGAGTCTGGAGGATTCCGGGAGCGGCAGGGACCATCGGCTTTATTTCTCCAATCTCGGAGCCATTCTGCGAAACCTGCAATCGCGTGCGCCTTACTTCCGACGGCAAGCTCCGACTTTGCCTGTTGCACGGCGATGAAGTCGACATCCGGGACATGATGCGGGCCGGCGCCACGGACGACGAGCTGCTTCGACAATTGCGTGGAGGCGTCTGGCGCAAACCGTGGGGACATAACGTTGCCGATGGCGACCGGAACACCATTCGAGGCATGTCCCAAATCGGCGGATGAACCAAGCTGCGGTTGCCCGATTCCGGAAAAACCCGTATAAGCAAGTCAATGCCCATCCGTCGCTATCGATGATGGCATGGTCTACCTTTGCCATACACCAGGGATTTCCCGTGAACCGAACGCCCATCAGCAAACTTGTAGTCTCTTTGCCTTTTCTCGAAAATCAGTTCACAACCCTTCGCTCGAAATTCCCGCAAATTGACATAGTTAGTTGCGAAATGGCTGAAATGCGCCAGCATATTGGCGGAGCTCAGGCGACCTTTTCGTGGCGTCTGCCTGCCGATGCAGTGTCTGCCGCTGATGAACTCGTCTGGATGCAGGGTGGGGGAGCCGGTGTCGAAAGTTTGCTGACGCCGGAGTTTGTTGCCAGGGATATCCTGCTAACTAACGCCAGTGGCGTGTCCGCTCCGAATATGGCGGAACACGCAGTAGCCATGGTTCTCGCGTTTGCCCGCGGCATTCCACGACATGTCGTCAATGGGACCCGGCACAAATGGCGCGACGAAACACTCGGTTCCGCCGATTTCGAACTTGCCGGGCAGACTGCGTTCGTCGTCGGCACTGGTGCCATTGGCAGCGAGATCGCCCGTCGGCTGAATGGCCTCGACGTTCATGTTGTCGGCGTACGGCGGAGTCCTGATGCGGAAACGTCACCGCACTACGAATCCGTCATCGGCACCACCGATCTGGCCGGATCCCTGGGTCGCGCTGACCACGTCATCAGCAGCTTGCCAATGACCTCAGAAACCCAAGCCATGTTCAACCGTGAGCTCTTGTTGAAGTTCAAACCCGGTTCCTACTTTTACAATCTGGGTCGCGGCGGCACAGTGGAGCAGACAGCACTTATCGAAATGCTGGAGAATGGGCATCTTGCTGGCGCCGGGCTGGATGTCGTCGATCCCGAACCGCTGCCAGAGGATCATCCGCTCTGGGATGCCCCGAACATTCTGATCACCTCGCATCAGTCCGGTGGATCCAACCGCACGATCGAGCGCCTGTTCGAACTGGCGCTCGATAACCTGGAACGCTACACATCTGGACGGGAACTTCGGAACGTCGTCGATCAGTCGCTCGGATACTAGAGTTCGGCGGGATGTGGCCCCGATTATCAATCGATACTCCTCTGATCCGATGACCTATTTTCTGCACCCGCAAACTAAATGAAGTCTTTGTTCGTATCAGGTGAAATGGGGCGGCAGGATGTGAGCTGGAAATAACAGACGAGAGCCAAGGACTGATGGATGCGCATTTCAGGACGTGTGAACCCGATGGGAAGGTTCGAATCGTTTCGTGGAATACCTGACTAACCGGGACATCGACGAAATGCGTTTGGAGATGATGATGGGAATGAACTCAGTGGCGAGACGCTGTCTGGAATGATGGCGCTTGTCTTCGGGATTGCCCGGTTCGCCTCGGTTCAGATCAGTCGAACTTCCCGTAGCTCAGCTCCTGACTCGCCGAATGGCGTGTCGACATAATCAAACCGAACATGAGCCCGCCAGCGTTTCGTTGGTGGGCGCGTTTATTTGGGCGGCTGGACGTAGCCGGAATCCGTTCGCGTCGAATCTGGCGCGCGCGATATCGGAAAGCGGCACTGGAGCGAGATACGAGTCTGTGTTTCCCATTCATGTGAATGGTGTCAGTTGAGGAATGCGCCGGGACCGAAGGCACATATCTGAAAGGCGTCAGGAAGTGGATGCCTGGCATAGAACCCGTTATCGAGTGCCTGGCGGACGCTGGGGACTGCCTCGCGCTCGATCAGGGCAAGAGCCGGACCACCTTCACCGCCGCCCATCATCCGGGCTCCGAGAACACCGGGCGTCCGCTTGAGCAGTGTCACCAGTTCCTCGACAACCAGATGGCTGATTTCATAGTCCGTGGCCGACGATCGACCGGATTCACTCATCAAGTTGCCGAACTGCTGCCAATCGCCCTGGGCAACTGCCAGAACGCCCTGAGCTACACGTTCACTTTCGCTAACCACGTGGCGTACCCGGTTCGTCAAGGTCTGGTTGATCCAGTCTGCCTGCTCGATCCGGGCAAGGTGATGCGATGTCACATCTGCCAGCGACATGACTTCGGCATCCAGCTGTTCCTGGATCAATCTCAGGGCCTCACCAGCCTCCTGAACGCGCACGGGATAGGAGGACGCACTCAAAGCATGGCTCACGCCAGAACTGGCGACAGCGAAGACATACGGCCCAAGTTCCGGTCGCAGATGCTGCCAGGAGACATCGCCACCATTGAACAAAATGATCTCTCCGGCTACAGATGCCGATTGATCCATTGCTCCAACCGGCGAACCCGCCCGGTGCTCCGCTTCCTGCGCAATCAGGACGATGTCCCGATCATTCGGTCGATTCTGAGCCAGTGCAAGTACCGAAGCTACACACAGCGCTGCCGAAGAACTCATGCCAAATCCGATCGGAACGTCTCCAGCTATGGACATCCGAATTCCCGTGTTGACTGGAATCGATCTCGACTTGAGCGAGGCGATGACGCCTCTCAGGTAGTCGGCTGGCGTCGCTTCTCCACCGGTGGTCTGCCAATCACCGATCCCTTCGGGCCACAGGCTGAACCCATCTAGGTCGCCATGGGCAAGCGCGACCTCGATCTCGCCCGGACGCCCGTCTGACGCAGTCCCGATCTGGACCGTGCGGTCGATTGCCCCGGCAAGAACCAACCCACCGGAGTAATCGATATGGTTTCCCAGAAGCTCCAGCCGACCGGGAGCGGCCGCGAACGTTGTCGGGGTCCAGGAGTCTCCGAAGGTTCGGCGTCCGGCTTCGGCGAGTGCCAGCCGCACCGGTTCAGTTGTCATCGTCGCATTTGCGTGGCGCGATATGTCTCGGCCAGTTCGAAGGATTGATCCTTGGCCGCTTCAACATGTCGTTCGCGCAATCGATCGGCCAGGCCATCGCCGTCGCCGACCTGGCTCGCGTGGGCCAGCAGCGACTGCACCTTGTCTTCGAAGGAGTCTGTTATATCGATGAACCGGTTCGGCTCTTCGGCACCGAAATACCAGATTTCGGCCGTCTTGTGTGGCTCTATGCCAGCGGCGAGATGATCCGGGAAGTAAAGGTGATCTCGAGCGGTGGGATACACGGCATCGTGTGTCGCCAATCCGACAGCACGATGGTCCGGATGCAAGGCGTACGGGCGAAACGGATCGTGCGTCACAATGACGTCCGGCTTGAACAAGCGAATCTGCTTCGTGATCTTCTCGCGCAAGTCGATGTCCGGTGTCAGCAAGCCATCCTGTTCCTTGAGCAGTACCAGTTCGGACACACCGAGCCGTTTCGCTGCCTCGGTCTCCTCGGCCTCGCGCGTCGCCTGCAGTGTTTCCGATGTGAACGTCCGATCGGCAGTACCACGCTGTCCGGAAGTCACCTGAATGATGATCGTTTTCTTGCCTTCTTTGGAAAATTTGGCGATGGTACCGGCCGAGGAGAACTCGGCGTCGTCCGGGTGAGCCACGACCCACATGTACGTCGTGTATTCCTCGGGTGTTTGCGTATCACTCATGTTGCGCTTAGCCTCCGTAGTTCTTCCACAACCAGCACCATCCCGGTTTCGTGCTGTTCACCGGTCTTCAGATTCTTAATTGTCACCACCTGACGTCCGATTTCTTCGGTGCCCACAATAATCGCGAAGGGAATCGACTTTCTGTCGGCGTACCGGAGTTGTTCACCCAGACTGCGTTGTGTCGTCAACGAGAGATCGGCATTGAAGCCATGGGTTCGTAGTGTCCGGGCGATGTGACTTGCGTCAGACAGGGTTTCCGGAGTACACGCCACGAAAACGTCAGAGACGGTCGTCCGCGACGGGAGCAAATCGAATGCGTGGATGACCTCGATGATGCGCTCCATCCCGAGCGACATCCCCGTTGCGGGAATGTCCCGACCGAGGAATGTGCCAATCAGGCCATCGTAGCGCCCGGCACCCGCCACCGAGCCGATGTTCGGCTCGTCGACAATCGCTTCGTAGACTGGTCCGGTGTAGTAATCGATGCCGCGGGCCAGCGACAGGTCGATTGTCCAGGAGTGACGCGGCACCCCGAGCGATTCGATATGCCGCACAAGATCCCGCAACTCTGTCACGGCTGCGGGGCCACCCGGTGTTTCGGCCAGTTGATCAGCTGCGGCGTCCAGCAGTTCGTCGTTCGTTCCGGTCGCTGTCACTAGTTCGATGACCCTGTTTGCCGATGCCTCGCTGATCTCCCGAGACAGCAGTTCGCGCTTGACGCCATCAGCACCGATCTTGGCCAACTTGTCGACAGCCCGAAACACTGCCGGGGCACGATCGGCCTCAACTCCGGCCAGCAACGCCATCGCCGAAAGCAGCTTGCGGTGATTGATATGCACCACGGCCCGGCTGAGATTCACTTCGTGCAATGCATCGACGAGAACGGAGACTGCTTCTGCATCTGCGGTCATTGCGGGCGATCCAACGATGTCTGCATCACATTGCCAGAACTCGCGGAAGCGCCCGCGCTGCGGCTTTTCGGCCCGCCAGACAGGCGCGATGTGGTAACGCTTGAACGGCAGCACGATATCGTTCTGGTGCATCGCCACGAACCGCGCCAGCGGCACCGTCAGATCGTAGCGAAGGCCGACTTCGCGATCACCCTGATCGAGAAAGTGGTACATCAGCTTTTCGTTTTCGCCAGCCTTGCCGGTCAGGATCTCCATATATTCGAGCGTTGGCGTATCCAGTGGTTCGAAACCGTGACGCTCGAACACCGTTCGGAAGAGATCGATGACGTGCTGACGCAGCAGCATCTGCTGGGGAAGATAATCCCTGAAACCCTTGAGAATCTGCGGCTTTCGAGAACTCATGACGTGTACTCCAACGTTTGAACGATCACCCAGATTATTTGGTTATCTCATGTACGACATGGCCAATTTCGGGTCCGATCAGCTTTTCCATCGCCAGCTTCACCGCGTTGGATGATCCAGGTGTGCAGAAAATCGCCTTGCCCGAGGCAACGCCCGCAACAGCTCGTGAGAGCATGGCCGCGGCACCGATTTCGGACCAGGACAGCATCCGAAACAGTTCGCCGAATCCATCGAGTCGTCGTTCGAGCAAACCTGATATTGCTTCGTAGGTCGTGTCTCGTTCGGCGATCCCGGTGCCGCCGTTGGTAATGATC
>JBBJOX010000156.1:0-979 GCA_037724245.1 Thermomicrobiales bacterium
GATGTGCGGGCTAATGCGAGAGCTCTGGCGGCGGGAGTGACTCCATCGACAGCACCGGAAACGCTGCTCTTTGGGCTCGATGCGGCATTGACGATGATGGTCGACGAGGGTGTCGAGGAAGTCTGGGCACGTCACGCCCGGCTTGGCGCTCTCGTACGCTCGGGCCTGACTGATCTGGGCCTGTCCATGCTCGCGGATCAGGACCACTCGTCGGATACGATCACGGCATTCTTCCCACCAGAAGGCGGAAGTTCCAGTGATTTCAAAGACAAATTGGCGGCTCGAAGCGGTGTCGAACTCGCGGTTGGCCAGGGTGCCTACGCCGACCGGGTTCTGCGGCTGGGGCATATGGGCTGGGTCGAGGCTCCGGAACTCGAAGCCACACTGGAAGCAATTGGCGGTATGATTAGGAGTTAGTAAATTGTCAGTTGTGTGCTGGCACACGCAAAGGAGAACGTGCATCGTTGCCCGGATCGAGATCCGGGTCTATACTGTTATGACGCCTTCCCCAAAGTGCAGGTGAGCATTGTTTTGCAGACACCTGGCGGGGTGGGTGTCCTGTGTGTCTTGTGTTTTAAGGAAGGTCTATGGACGGTACGGACGTTCGTGAGGTGGGTGAATCGACCGAGCAGGAGATTCAGCCTACAGAAGTAGCTGAAGCGACTGCCACGGAGAGCTTCGATTTCGAGGAAGAACTCGACGGAGCATCGTTGATGGAGCAATTCCTCAGCGATCCCAGCCACGACTACAAAACCCTGAAATATGGGGACGTCCTCGAGGGCATTATCATGCACCTCGATCGGGACGAAGTGCTGGTCGACATCGGCTCCAAGGCTGAGGGGATTGTTCCTGCAAAGGAATATTCAAGCCTCTCGACCGAAGAGAAGGGGAAGCTCCAGGTTGGCGACAACATTCTGGTTTTCGTGGTTCAACCCGAAAATCCGGAGGGGCACCCGGTCGTTAGTATCGATCGAGCCCG
>JBBJOX010000156.1:989-6731 GCA_037724245.1 Thermomicrobiales bacterium
AGAAGAGCTGGCGCAAGCTGCAGGAGATTCACGAAGCCAATGATGTGATCGAGGCAGAAGTCACCAACTATAACAAAGGTGGCCTCCTCGTTAATCTCGACGGTGTTCGCGGATTTGTCCCGGCTTCGCAGGTGTCCGAGATCCGGGGTGGCGATGAATCCAGCAAGCAAGCCGATATGGCGCGCCTGATTGGAACCTCGATGCCGCTCAAGGTGATCGAAATCAACCGACATCGGAACCGACTGATCCTGTCCGAAAGACAGGCCATTCAGGAACGTCGCGATGTGATGAAGGAAAAGCTGATCGAGGAGCTGAAGGAAGGCGAAATCCGCAAGGGTCGCGTTTCCTCCATCTGTGACTTCGGTGCCTTCGTTGATATTGGCGGGGCGGATGGACTTGTCCACCTTTCCGAACTCTCATGGAGTCGCGTTCGCCATCCAGGTGAATTGCTCAAGCTCGGTGAAGAAGTTGACGTTTACGTTCTTGGCATCAACCAGGCTGAGAAGAAAATCGCGCTGTCGATCAAGCGAACCCAGGCCGAACCGTGGAGCCGCGTTGCTTCATCGTACGAAGTCGGGCAGCTGGTTCGAGGCACGGTGACACAGCTCGCCAACTTCGGTGCATTTGCCCGGATTGAGGACGGAATCGAAGGACTCATCCACGTTTCCGAACTCGCCGACGAGCGAATCCAGCATCCGAAGCAGGTTGTGCTCGAGAGCCAGGATCTCCTTCTGCGCATCATCCGGATCGATCCCCAGCGTCGGCGCATGGGGTTGAGTCTCCGCCGCGCCCTCGATACACCAGATGCCGAGCTGATTCAGGCATTCGACGAAGAAGTTCTCGCCGAACGCGATGCCCTCGTGCAGCGCATTCGTGAGTCACTCGACGCCGAAGGACTGACCGGAACGTCTCAGGACGATCCGGAACCAGCTGACGAAAGTTCAGGATCAGCGACGGCTTCGGCCGGCGATGCTCCGGAATCGACAGGCGGCGAACCGTCCACTCCATCACAGGTGGCCGCATTCGAGGAACGCCAGCAGCGAGCTGAAGAGGCGGCCGGCCGCGAGCGTTCACCGCGTGCGCAGCGTCAACCGCGACAGCAGGCCGAAACTCCGAAGTTCGAGGAAGATCTCTCCGCCATGGCACTCGCCTTTGCAGTTGCCGGTGGTGATGACCTGCTGACTGAAGACGTCGCCGAGGAAGCGCCGAAGCCAAAGGCCAAGCGCGCTCCAAAGAAGGCAGCGACTGAAGAGAAGACTGCAGAGCCCGAGGCAGTTGCCGAGGTTGCAGCCTCCGAGGAGGCACCGGCCGAAGCTGAAGTAGCCGAGCCGGAAGCAGCGACCGAGTCCGAACCGGAAGCAGCGGCGGCAGAAGTAGCCGAGTCGGAAGCAGTGACTGAGTCCGAGCCGGAAGCAGCGACCGAGTCCGAACCAGATGCAGCGGCGGCAGAAGCAGCCGAGCCGGAAGTAGCGACTAAGTCCGAATCGGAAGTAGCGACGGCAGAAGTAGCCGAGACTGAGGCAGCAGCCGAACCTGAGGCCGATTCAGCTCCTGCTGAAGAAGTAGCGGTCGAAGCACTGGCCGATCCAGCATCTGAATTGCCGGTGGTACCGTCGGAAGACGCCTCTGCCGAAACTGAGGATAAGGATAAGGACAAGGACAAGTAATCCCGGTTGTTCACTGGGCGGGAAGTCAACTGGTCACATGGCCGGGCGATGTACCAAAAATAATGTGTTAGAACTTTAGCAACGGCAGGTGTGTTAACACCTGCCGTTGTTGACCCTTTTGTATGTGCAGTAACTGGTGAAAGCGTCCAAATGCACTTCCGGTGCGTTATACCCGTTAGAGGAGTGGACAAGTATGGTCAACTACAGGCAACATATCTGCAGACGTAACCAACCTCGGTGAAGTGTTGAACAGTTGTTTGACATCAACCAGAACGGGGGAGCCCCAGGATGGCGCAAGAAAAGTTCGACAAGTTTACTGATCGCGCCCGTCAAGTCCTAAAGCTCGCCCAGGAAGAAGCACAGCGGTTCAACCACAATTACATCGGTACTGAACATCTGCTGCTTGGTCTTGTTCGAGAGGGCGACGGCGTAGCCGCCAAAGTGTTGGGCAATATGGGAGTTCAACTTCCCAAGGTCCGTTCCGCGGTGGAATTCATCATCGGTCGTGGCGAGTCCATGATCATGGGCGAAATTGGGCTGACACCTCGTGCCAAAAAGGTCATCGAACTGGCCGTGGACGAAGCTCGTCGCCTCAATCATCACTACATTGGAACCGAGCACTTGCTTCTGGGTCTGGTGCGCGAGGGCGAAGGCATTGCAGCTGGTGTGCTGGAGAGTCTTGGGGTCAACCTCGAGAAGGTCCGCACACAGGTGATGCAGGTCGTCAGCCAGAGCGCGACGTACCAGCAGCAGGGCAAAACACAAACCAAAACTCCATATATGGATGCACTTGGATTCGATCTTACCGAAGCCGCGCGTCAGGACAAACTTGGTCCACTCATCGGACGATCGATGGAAATCGATCGTGTGATGCAGATTCTTTCTCGCCGCACCAAGAACAATCCGGCCCTGATCGGTGAGCCTGGTGTCGGCAAGACCGCGATTGTCGAAGGCCTCGCCCAACGTATTGTCAACGGCGATGTTCCGGAGCAATTGCAGAACAAGCGACTTATCGCACTCGATATCGGTGCCCTGGTTGCCGGTACGAAATATCGTGGTGAGTTCGAAGAACGATTGAAAAAGATCGTCAATGAAGTTAAAGAAACCAAGAGTATCCTCTTCATCGACGAACTTCACACGCTGGTTGGAGCTGGTGCGGCCGAGGGCGCAGTTGATGCTGCGAATATCCTGAAACCTGCGCTTTCGCGAGGTGAATTGCAGACCATCGGTGCCACGACCCTCGACGAGTATCGCAAGTACATCGAACGTGATGCAGCACTGGAGCGACGTTTCCAGCCTGTGACCGTCGAAGAGCCTTCCATTGACGAGACGATCCAGATCCTGCAGGGTGTGCGCTCCCTTTACGAAGAGCATCACGGACTGAAAATCACCGACGATGCCTTGACCGCAGCAGCCAATTACGCGGCGCGCTATGTCACCGATCGTTTCATGCCGGACAAGGCTATTGATTTGATCGATGAAGCGTCGTCCCGGGTGCGACTTCAGCGATCAGCGGCACCGCCAAACCTCAAGGAAGCGATGGCTGGGCTGCAATCGTTGCAGCGCGAACTCGATGCAGCGGTCAGTGGTCGCGAATTCGAGATGGCGGCTGAACTCCGGGATCGTGAACGCAAGCTGCGTGACCGGATCGAACAGCAGGAGCAGGATCTTAAGGATGAACAATCCAGCGAGGGCACGTACGTTACCGAAGAGGACATTGCCGAAGTTGTCTCGATGTGGACCGGCATCCCGCTGATCCGAATCGCCGGCGAAGAATCCGAACGCCTGTTGCACATGGAGGAGGCGCTGCACAAGCGCATCATCGGCCAGCACGAAGCGATCGAGACGATTTCCAAGGCTGTCCGTCGCGCTCGCGCTGGGATCAAGGACCCACGTCGACCAATCGGATCGTTCATATTCCTCGGCCCAACCGGCGTCGGCAAGACATTGCTGGCAAATGCTCTGGCCGAGTTCATGTTCGGTTCGCAGGATCACCTGATCCGGATCGATATGTCCGAGTTCATGGAGCGCCACTCGGTTGCTCGCCTCGTCGGAGCGCCTCCGGGCTACGTCGGATATGAGGAGGGTGGACAGCTGACAGAAGCCGTTCGCCGCAAATCCTACTCTGTGATTCTTTTCGATGAAATCGAAAAGGCACATCCGGAAGCGTTCAACATGCTACTGCAGATTATGGAGGATGGATCGTTGGCCGATGCCAAGGGTCGCAAGGTCGATTTCCGCAATACGATCATCATTATGACGTCGAATGTTGGAGCTGAGGAAATCAGCCGCAACCTGGCGATGGGATTCACCGTCCACCAGGAAGAGGACAAGCGACGGAATCGCGAGTACGAAGGTATGCGCGACAAGGTGATGCAGCGACTGAAGCAGACGTTCCGACCGGAGTTCCTCAATCGCATCGATGGCTCGATCGTCTTCCATTCATTGCAGCCGGAAGAGATTCGCCAGATCGTCGAGCTCGAGTTGAGCCGGGTTCGTGGTCAATTGTCCGAGCAAGGCATCTCGCTCGAAGTGTCAATCGAGGCCATGGATTTGCTCGCCGAGCGTGGTTACGATCACACCTATGGTGCGCGACCGGTTCGTCGAATCATTCAGAACCTGATCGAGGACCCACTCGCCGAAGGTCTGTTGAACGGCCGATTTGTCACCGGGCACACGGTTCGGGTTGCCGTCGAAGAAGACCTGCTCAAGCTCGAAACAGTCGAAGAACTGGTGACTGTCTAGACACTCGAAACTTTAAAGACAAGGAAGGGCGGACGCTATGTCCGCCCTTTCCCATCCCCGGAAAAGGACTCGACCATGCCGCGCGTAAGAACTTCCTGGGTCTGCCAACAATGCGGTGCCCTCAGCCCCGGCTATCTTGGCAAGTGTCCGGGCTGTGGTGAATGGCACTCCATGGTGGAAACACTGGACGAACGTCAGGGGAGTGCGGCACCGGTTCGACGCAGCAAAAAAACAGAGCTTCAGTCGCTGGCGACCGTGACCCGGGTTGGGCAGGATCGAATTCCGGTTCCAATCTCGGAACTGAATCGGGTACTTGGCGGTGGCCTTGTTCCCGGTTCCGTGGTGCTCATCGGCGGCGATCCCGGGATCGGGAAATCGACGATCGTACTGCAGGCAGCGGCCCTTCTCGGTTCAGCCGAGCATCCGGTGGTGTATGTCTCCGCCGAGGAATCGGTGCACCAGCTGAAGTTGCGGGCGGAACGCCTGCAGGTCGATCCTTCGAACATTCTGGTGCTGGCGGAGACTGATTTGACCGAGGTTTTGGCATCGATGGAGGGCATCGAACCGGCACTTGTGATCGTTGATTCGATCCAGACGGTGATGGTTCCCGAAATCAGTTCGGCGGCGGGGAGTGTGTCCCAGGTTCGTGAATGTACGGCTCGCCTGATGCACTGGGCGAAACCGAAGGACGTGCCTGTGTTCGTCATTGGGCATGTCACCAAGGAAGGGACGATCGCCGGGCCCCGGGTTCTGGAGCACATGGTCGATGCCGTGCTTTATCTCGAAGGAGACCGTTTTCATCAGTACCGTATCCTGCGTGCGGTCAAGAACCGATTTGGTTCGACCGATGAGGTCGGCGTCTTTGAGATGGCGGACAAGGGGTTGCGCGAAGTCACAAATCCATCGGAAGCATTTCTCGAGGAGCGATCCGGCCAGGGCACTGGTTCGGCGGTCGCCGTCACTATGGAAGGTACGCGGCCCATCCTTGTCGAAGTTCAGGCTTTATGCACCTCCACCGCCTACGGACTTCCTCGTCGCAGTGCCAACGGCCTGGACAGTAATCGGCTGCAACTGCTGGTCGCTGTGTTGCAGAAGCGGGTCGGGATGGGGCTAGGTTCACAGGATGTTTACGCCAACGTGGTTGGCGGTTTGCGCATCGTGGAACCCGCTGTCGATCTCGCTGTCGCCGTTGCCCTGGCATCCAGTTTTCGGAATCTCCCGGTCGATTCTGGTACTGCTGTCGTCGGCGAGATTGGACTCTCCGGTGAATTGCGGGCTGTGAACCAGCTGGAACGTCGCATCAACGAAGTCGCCAGATTAGGGTTCAAGC
>JBBJOX010000157.1:0-6719 GCA_037724245.1 Thermomicrobiales bacterium
CTCCAGTCAACCTGTGCGAAACCTCACGCAGCGCGACGATTACGTCGGCCATGCCATCGATGGCATTGATGCCTTCGCTGGCGACCGAGGTATGAGCCGCCTTGCCGACGACGGTGATCCGATCCCGAAAGACGCCCTTGTGCGCATTGACGATGCGGTTACCAGTTGGTTCACCAACTATGGCAGCGACGACGTTTGGCGAACTCCGGGCATACAGGAGTGAGCCCGAACCGATGGTTTCCTCGTCGACGGCGGCCAGAAACTGGATGTTGCAGGCGAGTTGATTCCGCTGGGAGACGAGGCGTTCAACGGCCGCTATCATCGCCGCCATCGATCCCTTGGTGTCGCAGGCGCCTCGACCGTAGAGCAGACCGCCCTCGATCTTCGGCATAAAATCCGCCCGGGTTCCAGGGACGATGCCGACGGTGTCCATGTGCGATTCGAAAAGCAGGGTCGGCAGATTTTCGTCGATGACGAGACGGCAGATCAGGTTGTATCGTCCGTCGAGAACGATCTGCTTCTCCACACAAAGGCCGAGGCCATCGGCCCATCGTTCGATGAATCGGGCAACCAGAAGCTCGCCCGAACTTTTGGCATCATAGGCCGGATTGACACTCGGTATCTCAATCAGGTGCTGCAACAGGACAACCGGGCGAGGGAGGGCATCCGACATGGCGTTCCAGCTTCTTTCCTGCACGAAAGCCGATCAGACTCGCGCCTGGGCCGACGCTAGAAATTCCTGAACCTTGACCGGCAATCCGGTTCGATTGCTTTCGATCGCTGCGAAAATCAGGGCTACCGACTGGAGGTTATCCTGAATACTGGTTTCCATTTCGGGGCCACCATCCAGCCACTCCACGAACTGCTGCACCAGCCAGCGATGCGACCAGCCATCACGTTCGAGGTTCTCGACTTCAGTTCCGTGTTGCTCCCGCCCGTCGACTCTCCTGATTCCGGGAACGTGATCGAACCGTTCGATGCGTCGATGGTCCATGATCAGCGTGCTGTGCTCGCACTCTGCCCGGATATATTCCTGAGCCCAGCCGTTCAGGCTGACGGCGTTGCACTCGGCACCCTCGTAGGTAGCTCGAACTCCATTTTCGAAGGACATCATGACCAGTCCCTGGGAGTCTCCGGCGAATTCGCCCCATCGCGGATTCCACGTCTGCGCGTAGATCGTGTCGCATTTGGCACCGGCCAGATCGGCGAGGATATCGAGATGATGTACCGCACCCTCGATCATCAGCGGATCGACGATTTCATGGCGGAAGGCACCCCAACCGCCGAACACCCGGCAATCGTCGGTGAATCGACCAACCAGGTAATCGACATCGCCAGTCGCAGCGTCGCGAATTGCCTGACGCAAAGTGGTCTTGTCCTGATCGAAACGATGGCTCATCGTGACGCCCATCTTCAACCCGGCCGCCTCGACCTTGCTGGCGATACGGCACGATGCGTCGAGCGTATCGGCGATCGGTTTCTCGCTGATGATGTGCAGGTTATGCCGGATTGCGGCGTCGACGACCGACTCATGGAATTTTGGCGGAACCACAACGCTGCAAAAGTCGGCCTCGACTTCGGAAAACGCCTGTTCGATGTTCGTAAAGCACTGTTCCTCGTTCAGCCCGAGCCCTTCGATGGCATTGACGAACATGGCGGGAACGACATCGACGGCGGCGACGACTTCAATCCGGCCGGCGACAACTTCCGGCGGCAAGATATTGCGGCACCAGCCACCTCCCATTCCACCGGTTCCTACCTGAATCATTCGATACGTCACGAAACATTTCCCCTTGATGCGAGTTGGCGAGCTACCGACGCCGCGGTGCAGCGGTACCGTGTGTCTGTTCCCAAAGATGACCGCGACGTTTCTGACCGATCAGTGACGTTTCGAAGAACACGGCTTGACCGGCTCTGGCAACATCGGCGATATCGTGATGATCACCGGCACCAGTGATGACACAGTCTCCCGGGCCGACATGATAGAAGGTGCCTTCGCTGACCGCGACAATTTCGCCATCGAAGAAGAGCCAGTATTCGTCGCAATCGTGATAGTGATTGTCGAACCGGGTATGACGTTCATAGTCAACAGGCGTGCCCCGATTCTCCGGAGAAGCGGAGCGGTCGAACGTAAAGAGCCCACAACCACCGGTTTCATCGCCCCATCGACCGTGCAACACCATGACAGTGCAGTTGGTATCACCAGCAATCAGCTCGAAAGCGGAGGCTTCTGAGACCGGCACGTCGACGACGTCGCCTTTGACGTGACGTGCACCATCGGTTTCGAGAGTGCCTTCACAGACAACGATCCGGCAGCGGACGTCAGTTCTGTCTACGTGGGCGGTTGCGTTCGGCCCAGGCGTGATCACGTCGACATGGGTCAACTCCGACCAGGCTGGCCACGATTGGCGAGCGATGCTGGTGACTGGCATCAGGCGACGCCCGGTTTCGAAACCGACAGTTTCTTGAACTGGCGAACGGTTTCGACAAGTGCGCGCTCGGTTGGCAGCCGTTCCATACTCGACGCACCGTAGAAGCCGACGACACCGCTGGTGTTGGCCAGCACGTAGGCGGCGTCGGACGGTTCGGCGATTGGTCCACCGTGGCAGAGCACAATGATGTCTGGATTGATTGCCTTCGCCGCATCGTGCATCGCCTGAACAAGCGCGGGAGCGGCTTCGAGTGCGACAGCGGTTTTGGCGCCGATGCTGCCACTGGTGGTGAGGCCCAGATGCGGAACCAAAATGTCGGCGCCAGCACGCGCCATGTCTGCCGCTTCCTGTGGATTGAAACAGTAAGGCGACGTGAGCAAATCGAGTTCGCGGGCGAGTCGAATCATCTCTACTTCAAGGTCGAAGCCCATTCCGGTTTCCTCGAGATTGGCGCGCATGATACCGTCGAAGAGACCGACGGTCGGGAAGTTCTGAACTCCGGCGAATCCCATGTCGCGAATCTGTTTCAGGAAATAGGGCATTTGCCGAAACGGATCAGTTCCGCAAACTCCGGCCAGAACAGGTACATGTTTGACGACTGGTAATACCTCGGACGCCATCTCGACAACGATGGCATTGGCATCGCCGTACGGCATCATACCGGCCAGCGAGCCGCGACCTGCCATACGGTAGCGTCCGGAGTTGTAGATGACGATGAGATCGATACCGCCTTCTTCCTCGCACTTCGCGGAAAGCCCGGTGCCGGCGCCACCACCGATGATCGGTTCCTGACGATCGATCCTGGCGCGAAGGTCGGTGAGGATGTCAGTTCTTCGGCTCAAGTCTGCGTCACTTTCATGGCAACGAGTTCGATCAAACGATCGGCCATCGCAATCGCAAACGCCGGATTGTTGATGTCCAGACTCATGTCCTGAACCTCGATCGAATCATCCAGATCGGCAAGCAGGGCATCGAACAGTGCGGCGTCCGCCTCTGGATCGTGGAACGGCCCACCCACAATGGAAATCGACGAGACTCCCTTCCGTGGAATGAAGACGGCCAGCGGTCCTGTTGCGGCGTTCAACTTCTTTGCCATGCGGCGTCCCAGCTCGGCACATTCTTCTGGCGTCGTTCGCATCAGCGTAACCGTTGCATTGTGGACGTGGAGGTTGCGACCTTCGAACTCGGCCGGCACAGTGTCTCTGGCTCCAAAATTCACCATATCGAGGGCGCCAACCGATACCACCTGTGGGATACCCATTTTCCCGGCGATCTCGAGGCGATCAGGCCCTGCACTCAGCACACCACCAACGAGTTCATCGGCCAGCTCAGTAGTCGTGAGATCGAGTACTCCGGAAATGAAGCCACCTCCGATTAATGCTTCCATTGATTGGCCACCGGTTCCGGTTGCGTGAAACACAAGCACTTCATTGCCTCGCGCCTCCAGCCATTCCCGGGCAATCGTTACACCCTTGGTCGTCACGCCGAACATCGTAGCTGCAATCAGGGGCTTATCCGAGGTGATGTCTTCCGCAACTGCCGATGCGGCAGCCATTCCGACAATTGCCGCAGCGGCATTATCGAGAATGCGTCGCGATATCCGGTTGATTCCGGCGATATCGACGACCGAGTGCATCATCGTGACATCGACAGCTCCAACATACGGATGGGTTTGCCCCGAGGCAACTGTGGAGACCATCAGTTTCGGAAAGCCTACCGGCAGTGCCCGCATCGCTTCCGTCGCCAGTGTTGATCCACCGGATCCTCCAATGGCCGCGATGCCATCGATCCGACCTGTGGCAACGAGATCGGTCACGATACTGGTCACGCCAGTGGCCATAGCGGCTATGGCGTTCGCGCGGTTCTTTCCACGGGTCAACGCCTGAAGCGTGGTGCCGGCCGCCGTGGCCACCTCATCGGCCCGAATATCGGGCTTGGTCAGCGCCGGACCAACACTCCCGGCATCGATCAGGAGAACATCCGCCCCGAGCGCGATGACACGATCTTTCAGGTAGGCGTATTCCTTCCCCTTGGTGTCGAGGGTTCCGATCAAGCAGACCGTAGGCATTGTGATCCACGCTTTCCTTCATTAACTCCATATGTCTTGTGCAGGGTCGTTGATTGTCGAATCCCCGTCAATGAAGGATACGTCAGACGACATGAGATAATGCGACGAAGTGGATCGAGAGCGACAGGACATTGGATACGAAATGAAGGCGCTTTGGGATACGTTGCTGCAACCCGAATCTCTGGAAGACGCGTTACGCCTGCGCCAGCTGTACGGTGATTCAGCACGTCTGGTGGCTGGAGGAACCGACGTCATCGTCGAATTGTCGCGTGGTTCGGGTCCCACCAGCACGATCATCGATCTCTCCCGCGTAAGGGAACTCGAGGGAATTTCCTTCGATGCGGACACCATCGTCCTTGGCGCCCTGACGACGCACAATGATGTGATCGCCAATGCAGACTGCCGGAACGACCTGCTTCCTCTCGCCGAAGCCTGCGTCGAAATTGGGGCGCCACAACTCCGTACCCGGGCGACGATCGTCGGCAATATCGTCACTGCATCCCCGGCAAATGACACGGTTTCGGCACTGATCACGCTCGATGCGGCAGTACGGTTGCGCTCGGTATCCGGAATCAGGACGATGCCTGTCGAGCAATTCATCACCGGGTTCAGGTCGACAGCATTGGCCGCGGACGAGCTGGTGGTCGCGATTGTGATTCCACGCCTGAAGCCGGACCAGCGCGGTTTGTACAGCAAGCTGGGATTGAGGAGGGCGCAAGCAATCTCGGTGATTCATTTCGCCGTTGTCCTTGGTTTCGACGGGTGCAAGGTCAGCTCGGCCAGAATCGCCCTCGGCTGCGTTGGGCCAACCGTGATCCGGACCTCCGCTGCCGAAGCATTTCTGATCGGAAAGGATCTGTCCGATCCGGTCGTGCGTGAGGCGGGCGCACTAGCCGCTGCCGAAGCGGCACCGATCGACGATGTCCGTGGCAGCGGGCGCTATCGATCACGCACGCTCGCCCGATCCATGGCCAGGGCACTTGCCGAACTCAGGCTGGATCGCGAGCCGCGCGACTGGCTGCAGCATCCGGTGTTGCTGGATTCTGGACGAGAGGAAGTGGACCCTTCCCCATCATTTGCCGGGACGATTGCGACATCGGTCAATGGACAGGAAACGATTCTGCCAGTTGAGGCGGCCCAAACGACCTTGCTGAACGCGATGCGTGATTCGTTGCAGCTGACAGGATCGAAAGAAGGCTGCGCTGAAGGCGAATGCGGAGCCTGCACAATGTGGATCGATGGTCAGGCGGTAATGTCGTGCCTCGTCCCCGCGGCACAGGTTCATGGTCGTCGTGTGGTCACGATCGAGGGTCTGGCTGAACGGTCGGATCAGGATGTCCACCCACTCCAGCAAGCGTTTGTCGATCAGGCGGCAGTCCAGTGTGGATACTGCATTCCAGGCATGGTCATGGCCGGGGCCAAGCTCCTCGACGAACATCCCGACCCGACGCTCGAGCAGATTCAGGTGGGTTTGAGCGGGAATCTCTGCCGGTGCACCGGATACGCGAAAATCATCGACGCCGTGCAGCAGGTCGCAGCCAATGGTGGCTGAGACGCCCTCGATCATCGGGGCATCTGTCGCCCGTCCCGATGCGATCGCCAAGCTCGACGGTTCGGCAATATACCCCGCCGATGCGATTCGGGCGGAGATGCTGCACGCCCGCATCGTTTTCGCGCATCTATCGAGGGCAACGCTGGTGGCGATCGACACGACCGCGGCATTGGCTGTACCGGGTGTCGTTGAGATCCTGACTGCCGAGGATGTTCCGTACAACCGGTTCGGTCTGGTGGAAGCGGATCAGCCAGTGTTGTGCGAGATTGGCGACGAAACGCGGTTCGTCGGTGACAAGGTTGCGGTGATCATCGCCGATTCTCCGGACGCCGCGGAGCGAGGAGTTGCCGCGCTTGCGGTGACGCTGCGTCCGCTGCCACCAGTGATCGATCCCGAACTCGCGCTCGATACCGGGTCGCCGCTGGTGCATTCGGATCGTCCTTCCAACCTGATGCTTCACGTTCCGATTCGTCGGGGAGACGTTGATGCTGCGTTGGCCGGAGCTGACGTCGTGATCGAGGGTGAGTTCTCGACAGGTTGGCAGGAACATGCCTTTCTTCAACCTGAGGCTGGTGTTGCCTGGGTCGACGAAGATGGACGCGTCGTGATCAAAACAGCCGGCCAATGGTTGTACGAGGATCGCCGGCAGATCGCCTCGGTCCTCGGC
>JBBJOX010000158.1:0-6624 GCA_037724245.1 Thermomicrobiales bacterium
CGTTATCAGCGGTATCGCGCAGCGGCAGACCTGTGTGTCTGCCTGAAGTTTGGCGAACACTGAGTCATAGGTCGTTCATGCAAAGGTGAGAAAGTGCGTTGGTGCTGCCCTGCCTTTGTTGCCTGAGGCAATGGGTACCGTCTTTGCCGGGTGATTCTTCCTTCGTCAGAATGACGAGTATTAGGACATGCGCGCTCACGAATCCTGGTACGGAGTGCCGAACATGATCGCGTCTACGGTTTCGCCGGCTTCGTATGTCGTTTCGCGCGGAGCGATGACGAGCAGGGCGTTGGCATCGAGGAACGAGGCGAGGCGCGACGAGCGCTGCTGGCCAGTACTTTTCGCGTACAGTCGGCCGTCTTCCCCCTGCGACACCACGCCGCGCTGGTACTCGATGCGATCGCTGGGTTCGACATCGGAACTGAGGACGACGCTTAGAAGTGGGCGTTCCGGTTTCCCGGCACCGCTCATCGTCCGGATCGCGCGCCGGATGAAGACTTCGAAGGTGACCAGTGACGACACGGGATTACCCGGCAACCCGAAGATCAGGGTTTGCTGCTTCGTCGCAAAGTTGAGTGGTTTGCCTGGTTTCAGGTAAAGCCGACGGAAGTGAACAGCGACATCCTCGGAATCGAAGAGGATGGCCTTGATCAGATCAAGCTCCCCCATCGAGACACCACCACTGGTGATCACGATATCATCTGCAGCCGTTCGTTCATTGAGCAAGGTCTCGAGTTCGTCGCGATTGTCCGGTGCCATGCCGGCCCAGGAGATCTCGGCTCCCGCTTCGAGCAGGGACGTTCTCAAACTGAAGCGGTTGGCGTCGCGGATCTGCCCCGGTCCCACCGACTCTTCGGGTTCGACGAGTTCATCACCGGTGGAAATGACGCTGACTTTCGGTTGTCGCCGCACCGGGACCGGGGTCAGGCCCATGCTGGCGAGGAGGCCGATTTCGGCAGGGCCGAGGGTGATTCCGGCGCGGAGAACGAGGGCGCCAGCCTTGATGTCGCTCCCGATCTGGCGGACGTTTTCGCCCGGTTGCACTTCTTCCTGATGGATGATGACGTGATCTTCAGCGAGCTCGGTGGCCTCGACCGGCACAACAGCGTCGGCACCGGCAGGCATTGGTGCACCGGTCATGATGCGAACGGTGTAGCCATCGGTAACTTCGACATCGAGCACCTTGCCAGCAGGTTGCTCGCCGATAATTTCACGCCACGGTGAAGAATCGTCGGAGTACACCGCGAATCCGTCCATGGTTGCGGCGGCAAACGGTGGATAGTCCTCCGCGGCGAGGATGTCCTCGGCCAGAATGCGTCCAGCGGCCTGAAGCAGTGACACGGATTCTGCTTCAAGCAGTCGCAGGTGGCGGGAAATGATTTCCCACGCTTCCTGCGGCGGGCGCATTCGATCGAGTTCCTGCATGTCGATATGGGGTGTGGGAGAAGTCACGTTGAGCAATCCTGATCGGTACGATGCGAGACGAAATCTTTCGCGATGCTACCACGCCTGATTGGGAACAACGTGAATCACGAGAGCCAGATCGAGAGCATTGCTGCAGGGAACCACGTGTCGACGGCAGGATGGTCGCGTCAGGTGAGATGTACGTCAGGTGTACAATGGAGAAGGATTGAGGCGACATAACACAGCACGTTGTGTCCGTTCGAAATGTGCGAGTCGTGGTCGTACATATTGACGTTTTTTTTGCCGGATGGATACACTGAAGGTGGCAAAGAAGCCTCTGTCTGTTTGTACCACTCGGCGTAGCCGGATTCAGGTTGGCTGGACCTTCCCGACATTCGCCGAATCTTCACCTAGGAATTGGCAGACCGCGCGATGCCTGACACCGCCTTTGTAACCTCCGTACCTCAACCGTCGCTGCTAGCGCTCCTGACGGAACCTCGTTCTGCTGCAGATCCCGATGCGCCAACATTGCCACCGTATGTGACCGAAGCATTCGACCCGTTGGTGCTGGATGCCTTGCAACGTCTCGACGAGAATCTGGTTCGAAATCCGCTAACGACAAGTCTGGCCAGTATCGATCTGGTTGCCCGCGCCTTTTTGACGGCCTACAACGGTCACAAGGGTGTGTTGCGGCGCTCGGGCGAGCCCTACATCGTGCATCCGATCGAAGTGGCGGTCACGCTGGCGGCAATGCAACTCGATGTCGAGTCACTGGCTGCCGGTCTTCTCCATGATGTTGTTGAAGACACAGAAATTTGTGATGAGGACATCATTTTCCAATTCGGAGAGCGAGTTGCCAAACTGGTCGAGGGTGTCACCAAGCTCGGTCAGATTCCATGGACCGGTGAAACCGACGACCGTCGTTCGGCCGATGCCCGGGAGAAGGAACAGCAGGCCGAGAATCTGCGCAAGATGTTTCTGGCCATGGTCGATGACATCGGCGTGGTGCTGATCAAGCTGGCCGATCGCCTGCACAACATGCGAACGCTGGACTCGATGCCGCGCGAGAAGCAACTTCGCACGGCGCTGCAAACGATGGAGATTTACGCGCCACTGGCCAATCGCCTTGGTATTTGGCAGGTAAAATCCGAGCTCGAAGACCTTGCCTTCCGTTACACCCAGCCAGATGCCTATCGCAATATTGTCGAGGAGCTTGCCCGCAGAGATGCGGGCAATGCTGATTATGTGGGCAAGGTGCTGGAAGATTTGCGGGATTTACTGGGCGGTTCGAACGTTCAGGTCGAGATGACGGGACGCAAGAAGCACATCTATTCGATTTATCGAAAGATGAATCGCAAGGCGAGACCGTTCGAGGAGATCTACGACGTGGTCGGGATTCGGATCATCGTCGATACGGTGGGCGATTGCTACAGCGTGCTCGGGCTTGTGCACAGCAAATACCACCCGGTTCCCGGGGAGTTCGATGATTACATCGCAACGCCCAAGGAGAGCATGTACCAGAGTCTGCACACCGCTGTGATCGGGCCCGATGCCCACGCCGTGGAAATTCAGATCCGGACCCGCGAAATGCATCAGGTTGCCGAGTACGGTATTGCCGCGCACTGGCGATACAAGGAAGGCGGCAAGTCGGATACGAGGCTCGAGGCCAAGATCACCTGGCTCAGGCAGCTGATGGACTGGCGGGACGAGGTAGCCGATGCTGAGGAGTTCGTCGAGTCGCTGAAGTCCGATGTCTTCCAGGACATGGTTTATTGCTTCACTCCGGCGGGAGACATCATCGAACTCCCGAACGGCGCGACGCCGGTCGATTTCGCCTATCGCATTCACACACAGGTCGGGCATCAGTGCGTCGGGGCATATGTTAACGGACAAATGGTGCCACTGGATTACAAGGTACAGAACGGCCAGGTCGTCAAGATTCGGTCCAGTAAAACCGTCAACGGCCCACGTCGCGATTGGCTTCAGGCGAATCAGGGGTATGTGAAAACGGCCTCCGCCCGCGAGAAAGTTCGTCAGTGGTTCCGCCGTCAGGAACGCGACGAGAACATCGCCCAGGGCAAGGAGACAATCGAGCGCGAGTTGAAGCGACTCGGGCTCGATCTGAAGCACGAGGATGTGCTGACCCGATTCCCAAGATATCCGAAACTCGAGGACTTCTACGCGGCGATTGGCTATGGAGGCGTTTCCTCACAGCAGATCGCCAGCAAGCTCGATGAGACGCCGAAAGATTTGTTCCCGGCCAGCTCGAGCGTCAAGGCACCGAAGTCCCCCGCTCGGGTCGAGGTGATGGGCGCCGGAAATCTGTTGACGATCCAGGCGAACTGCTGCAAGCCGGTGCCGGGAGATCGCATTATCGGGTACACGACGCGGGGTCGGGGAGTTGTGTACCATCGGCAGGATTGCCCGAATGTGCTCAACCTGCCCGATCCGGAGCGGCTGGTTCCCGTAGCCTGGGGTGATGCGGCGCACGAAACGCATCCTGTGTCGGTTCACGTCAAGGCGCTCGATCGGGTGGGGTTGCTCAAGGACGTCAGCACCCTGCTCTCCGACGAGCGGGTCAACATCCTTTCAGTACTGACGCAGACCCACGACGATCGTTCGGTCACGCTGTTGCTGACAGTTGAGGTAGAAGGTGTCGGCCAGTTGTCGCGGATCATGCACCGGCTGGAATCAGTTCGCGATGTGCTGGAAGTGCGACGCAACGTGCCGGGTCCGAATCAGGTACATGCGTTGGCCAGTTGATGACCACGCAGCGACCGGTGCTGACGATCGGCGAATCGCTGATCGACCTGATTGCCACCGATGGAACCAATCTGACGGATGCGACCACGCTCGCGATTCGCGAAGGTGGCGCGCCAATGAATGTCGCCGTTGGTCTGGCCCGGATGGGGACGGCTTCGGCATTTTGCGGCGTGGTTGGCCGTGATCCGTTCGGCGAGCGCTTGCGTTCGCTGATGGTGGCCAATGATGTCGACGTGACGCATCTGCACGTCAGCGAGATCGACGAAACGTCTGTCGCCTACGCCTGGCGCGACGATCGTGGCGATGGTCACTTTCGTTTGGTGCGGCAGGCCGATTGCAGATTGAGTGCAGCGTTCACGATTGCGGCGGTGACGGATCTGCAACCGGCTGCGATTGTCGTCGGTTCAGTCTCGACAGCGACGCCAACATCGAAGCTTGGTGTTCTGGCGGCGATCCGAACGGCGAAGCAGCTCGGTATTCCGGTGGTTGTCGATCTGAATGTCCGGATTAGTCAGTGGAAATCGCGGGAGCGTCTGCAGCGGGTGTTGCCGGGGTTATTGCGCGATGCGGCGCTGATCAAGCTGAGTGTGGACGATGCGCAAGAAGCCTGGGGTCTGACCGATCCCGAGGCGATTCGGGCAAGGATCGCGACCTGGAACAGCGCGCCGATCGTGCTGACCGATGGTTCGCGGGGCGTCGTGGTGTACTCCGCTGGAAACAGTTTGGGGAGCCGCTATCCGGTGTTCAAGGTCGATGCGATCGAACCGACCGGGGCGGGAGATGCCTTTCTCTCCGGTCTGATCACGCGACTGATCGCCAGCGAATGGGATGAGATGTCTGCAGAAGATGTTCGCTTTGCGATGGCGGCGGGTGCGATTACCACGACCAAACCGGGTGCCCTCGCCGCATTGCCTACCCGGCATGAGATCGATGCCTTTCTTCCCGATCGATGAACGAGTCGGGAGTTCCTGACCGTGTAGGATGATCGCGGAAAGGAACGCGCCTCGCCCATGCCTTTACTCGAAGATCCCATAGCGATTTCACTCGGTGGATTCGATGTCCGCTGGTATGCGCTGTTCATCCTCGGCGGTATCATCGGCGCGATTTCCCTGAGCTTTCTGCTGGCTGAAATCCGGAGTCGCGAGACGCCAGGAATCACTGGTGACTTTCTGCTCGATATCGCGCCGCCAGTAGTGATCGTGGGCCTGGTCGGGGCACGACTCTACTATGTGTTGCTGAAATGGGAGTACTTTTCGGAGAATCTCGGTGAGGCGATCAATGTCCGCGGTGGCGGGATGACGATCCATGGTGGGTTGATCGCCGGGATTCTGATGATCTGGTTTCTTTGTCGGCGGGCCCGGCAGCCGTTTTTTGCCTGGATCGATCTGATTGCGCCCGGTGCGGCGCTTGGCCAGGCTGTTGGCCGATGGGGCAACTGGGCGAATCAGGAGGCGTTCGGAACGCCGACTGATCTGCCGTGGGCAGTCACGATCGATCCGAATCGGCGCCCGACTGGATACGAGCAGAACGCGACGTATCATCCAACGTTTCTCTATGAATCGGTCTTCAATCTGGCGAATGCGGTGCTGCTCTCGTGGCTGGTGGTCCGGGTGCCGCGCACGAGGTGGATGCGCGATGGAGATGTCGCCGGAACCTATCTGATCCTGTACGGAATCGTCCGGTTTTTGATCGAGCGCATTCGAACCGACAGCCTGTACATCGGACCACTGCCGGCTGCCTACTGGCTGAGTTTTGGAATGATCGGTGCTGGATTGCTCTTGATGGTTGGTCGTCGCATGGGGGAGTCTCGAACATGAAGCATCTTCGCCTGCTGGTTGTGCTGGTCCTCTTGCTTCTGGCGGTGCCATTCGATCGATATACGGTGGCGCAGGAGATTGCGGTGGATCCTGATCTGGCATCGATCCCGATTTCTCCCGCCGATCTGGCCGAACCGGGATACTTGCTTGAGGGCGGAGGGTATCTGGACACGGCGGCGGTCGGGGATCTGATGGTGTCGCTGACTGGCGTCGACAGGGATGAATCAACACTGGCAGGCCTCCAACGATCGTACATGCACCGGATGATTCTGCTCTTCGACAGGCTCGATCCTGGCAGCGAACTCCTCGCCGACGAGATCACGCTGATCCATCAGTTTCCGACTGCAGACGAAGCCGAAGCGGGATCGGAAAGCCTGAATCTCGCCCTGGCAGAAACAGGTGAATCGATCCAGGACGCCGACGGGACCGAGGCAATCCGCGTCGTCGTGGAATCGGCCGATGCGCTGGTTTCCCTGGTCGTTGATGATCGGTTGCTGATTCTCCTGATCTCGAGCGACCTGACGGGACGCCCGGATGCCGACGATCATGCCGCTGCTGTCGGCGCCACTCGGTCACGGTCGGAGGCCGCGATCACCGCAAACGGAGGATCAGGACTCGGTGATCGGGCCGTGCAGATAGT
>JBBJOX010000159.1:0-6613 GCA_037724245.1 Thermomicrobiales bacterium
CACGCAGGCGCAGTCGCTTGCCTTCCCAGTAAAGTCCCACTCTCTTCACTCCCTTGATCTTCAAAGTTGCGACAGCGCAGACAATGACATGTGGTGCCATTTCTGACGCATACTTTACCGATGATTATCGCACCGGCCAGGCCCAACGATCCGGCCAGCATCTACATTCATATCCCGTTCTGCGCGCACATCTGCCCCTACTGTGATTTCACCACGTACGCAGGCAAGGAGTTGTTAATTCCGCGTTATGTCACTTCAGTGGTTGCTGAACTCGAGCAACGGCGCGAGGCGCTGGCCGGGCGCCCGGTGCATTCGATCTTTTTCGGCGGCGGAACACCTTCGCTGCTGGAGGGCGATCAGGTTGGCAGCATGCTGAATGCGGTGCGCCAGAATTACGCATTGAGCGACGATGCCGAAATTTCCCTGGAAGCGAATCCGAACGGGCTCGCTCGCGAACGCCTGTCCGCTTACCGAAGTGCCGGGATCAACCGACTTTCGCTTGGTGCCCAAACTCTCGATCGCCGGGGCCTGCGCACACTCGGTCGCCAGCACGAATCGACCGATGTCCTCGATGCAGTGCGGCTGGCCAGAGACGCAGGGTTCACGCAGATCAGTCTCGATCTGATCTTCGCCTGGCCGGGGCAAACACTGGAGCGCTGGGAATCTGACCTGGCGCAGATCGTTGCCCTGGAGCCCGCCCTGATCACGCATCTCTCGCTGTACAGTCTGATCATCGAACCGGGAACTCCGTTTGCCGATGCCGAGGCCCGCGGTATCCTCTCGATCCCGGACGACGATGCATCGGCCGAACTCTATGAAACGGCGATTACCCGGCTCGATGCCGCTGGCTGGTTTCACTACGAAGTCGCCAACTGGACGACCGATTCTGGGGATGCCTCGCGCCACAATATCCAGTACTGGCGAAATGGAGATTTTCTTGGGATCGGTGCGGGCGCGCACGGCACGATCGCCGGTCATCGGACGATGAACCATTTGCTTCCGGAGACGTATTGCCGCGCGATCGAGGCTGATCAGCCAGCATTCTCGAACGAGGAAATCATCACCGATCGCATCGCCGAAGCAGAAACGATGATGCTGGGGCTGCGATTGCTGGAGCATGGAGTGAGCCGGAATGCCTTCCAGCAACGGCACGGTCGTTCGATGGAGGATGCATTCGGTTCCACGATCCCCGACTTCGTTAAGAACGGTCTGATTGTCGACGAGGATGATCAGATCAGACTGACCCATCAGGGATTGATGCTCGCCAACGATGTGGCGAGCGCATTCCTGCCCTGACACGGAGACTTGCACGATGAGTACTTCTCGACCAGAGATTCCCCGGGCTGGTGGACAAAGGCAAAATTGGTCCGAACTTCCCGGTTCGATCGTTGAGGAGATCGAGGTCTTCCTTGGCGATCAGATCATTTCGGCAACGACGTTGCCGGGCGGATTCTCGCCGGGAATTGCCGCACGGTTAACGACGTCGTCCGGGCAGCATCGCTTCGTGAAAGCGGTTTCGTCCGAGGTCAACGCAGATGCCGTGCGTTTTCATCGGCGCGAGATCCGGGTCTGTACCGGACTCAATGCGATTCCGGAACTGCCCGTTCCGTCCTTGCTGTGGTCGTTCGATGCGGAGGATTCGCCGTGGACGGTCCTGATGTTCGAGCACATCAACGGACGTCAGCCAGCGGAACCGTGGGTCGATGCCGAGCTCGATCGTTGTGTCGATGCGCTGAACGATCTTGCATCGAAGCTCGCCCCTACCCCACTCAGTCTGCCAGTTGTTGAACCGGTCAGGATCGAAGGTGCGTCTGGAACGAATCCGTGGCCATCGTTGAGGTGCCGGCTGGGGAGTGTTTCCGACCAGCAGATTCTGCAACTTGCCGATCTGTGTGCAGATGTTCCGGCGGCGCTGCAGGGAAACTCGCTGCTCCACAGCGATCTCCGAGCGGACAACATGTTGCTTGGCGACGATGGACAGGTCTACACCGTCGACTGGCCGCACGCATCGATCGGTGCATCGTGGGTCGATCCGCTGTGCATGGTGCCGAGTGTCGAGATGCAGGGAGGTCCGTCGGCAGGAGAGCTCTTTGATCGATTCGATGCTGCCAGGGACGCGGATGACGATGCAGTGACAACCGTGCTGGCCGCAATTGCAGGGTATTTCGTGAGTTACTCGCTGGAGCCGGAGATTCCGTCACTACCGGGATTGCGAGCCTTTCAGGCGGCGCAGGGTGCGGTATCGATGCGGTGGCTGGGTCAGCGTCTCGGCTGGACCTGAGCGATGGATTCGCTGGCGCAACTGCGTTCGATCATCGAACTCGAGATTGTGAGATTGCGACAGGTGATTCCGTCAAACCGTCGCAATGCAGTTCTGGCTATTCTCTGCGGTAATGATCGTTATGTCGATGAACCTTCCGGTGCCGAAACCGACGTCGTATTCGGACGACCTCTCCATCATCCCGGTGTCAACAAGGCAATCGCCCTGGTTCTGGAGTCGGGATCAGATGGTGAACCGGTAGTGCACACGACTGATGACTGGGCGATGGCGTTTCTCAAAAGTTGTCAGCATCTGATCGAAGCTGAAGAGATTGTGAAGCACATCGAATCTGGCTTCATGCGTTGTGACGCAACGGCCGACGCCGTGCAGGTCTGGATAGCCTCGAAGCAGATTCCACCGAGCTGGCGTGAGCGGGATGACATCGCCTGGTGGTCGCAGCAGTCGACGTCGGAAACCTGGCAGTTCGGGTATCCAGCGGATGCGGTGTTGTATGGGCTGCATGCCGCTCAATGGCTGAACGTGCTGACGACGCTCCGACGGTACATCGATGGTCCAGACGAGGCATTCGTTGTCGCGCCATGGATCGATCTAATCGAGGCTGTCGCAAACGATCTCGTCGTTGGACATGACGCAGCTGATCACGCCGTCCGCGGGTTTCTCGTCGACCAAGCGAACGCAGAACATCACGGCACTGTTCCTGGAATCGCCCTGGCGCCCCTGATCGATATAGGCGACGGGAATGTCGTCCTGTCTCGCGCGGGACTGACGTCGCAACCACTGCTTTTTCTGACCCGGGAAATCCGACGTCGGAGCGGGCAGGACTATCACAATTCATCGACTTATCGCGAGACGTTGTTCCGAAAGGAGGTGTACGACCTGTTCGCCGACAAGCGATTCGTGACCAGCATGAATCGCATCGAGTTGCGGAGTCAACAAGGGAACTTGCGAACTGATGTCGATGCAGCGGTGTTCGATCGCAAAACCGGATCGCTGGCGACCTTCGAACTCAAATCGCAGGATCCGTTCGCGCGTTCGGAAGCTGAGTTGACCCGTCAGCGCGACAATTTTCTCTACGCCAATCGGCAGGTTTCGGGAATGCTTGACTGGTTGAATCGCAACAGTGCGAACGAACTGCTGAATCGGGTCGACAGTCGAACGGCCAAGCATTTTCGTGTGCAGAACGTATATCCGTTCGTCGTTGGTCGGTACCTGGCTCATTTCGCTGGAGGGGCGCAACAGGACCGCCGCGCCGGGTGGTGCACCTGGCCGCAATTGCTGAGGGAACTTGAGCGGCAACCACTGGTTGCCTCGGGCACAAATCCACTGGCATCGCTGTTCACGCGGATCAAGAAGGGTCCGGTGACGATGCTGGATCTGGATCGTCTCGAGGCGCGCACGATCGTGATCGGCGGAACGCAGGTTCGGGTGTATCCGACGTACAGGCACTTTCAGGCCGCAAGCCGGGACGGTCCACCCAGTTAGGTTCATTCTGCAAAACGTGCAGAATGGCGGCCCGGTTATCGACCCGCGAGTCGACAACTACGAGTCAGATCGAGCTGGAAGGTCGCCTGAACTCAGTGAAGAAATCATCGTGCGACCAAAGGCTTCGAATTGCGGAAACTCGAATGCTGGTGATTGATCCTTCGTGCCTTAGGATGACCGTGGGAACGGACTTGCAGGCACAGGTTGAGGGGACGCATACCTGCTCCGCCGGGCGATTCTTCCTTCGGCAGAATGACTGGTCGGGTGAGGTGTTCGCGGTCGGGACATCGACTGGAGTCAACGCGCTGAGCTGTCTACTGAGCTGGTTCGGCTTCTTTCGGCGTGTCTGACTCGTCCTTTTTCTTGCCTCCGGGTTGGCGCAGGACCTGTTCAGCTTCGAGTCCGGTCAACTTACTGACGGTCATCATGATGTAGATAACGGTGCCCATGAGCACGACCATGACCGGAATCGTGATCACCGGAAAGCTCAGTCCGGTCATCCTTCCGATTTCCTGTGTGTATTCTGGCGTCTGCGGGTCGCTCGTCACGATCACTCTCGCCAAAATAAAATTGAGTACTGCCGAGAGGAGGAAGGCGAAGGCCAGGAGATAGGTGGCCATGGCGGTTCGCTTTTCGTACTGATCGTACATTCCACGTTCGTGCAGTGCCTTGTCGACCACTTCACGATCAAGGAGTTGATTCAGGAACAATCGCGCCAATGGACGATTGATCCAGGCCGAAACCAGAATGGCGAGTGCCAGAACCAGCGGTATCGACGCTTCCTTGAAGGCGATCCACTCGGCCGGGAACTTGAGCAGGTTGAAGCCACCGCTAAGCATGATGCTGACGATACCAAGGATAGGGACCCAGCCGATCTTCTTTTCACGGAAAATGTTGTAGATGCCGAAAAAGAACGGGAACGCCAATGCCACCAGCATGGCCCCGACTCCACCGAGTTGATCCTCGCCGGAAAACCGAATCATGATGATGGTTGGAATCAGTACGTTGAAAAGAAGACTCAGCATCCTGCGGATTTCCTGACAATGATGTGATCGAGAACCAGTGAACGCGGCAATGACGAACAACTCTTGCCAAGTATCATGCCAACATAGGACTATTCCCAATCGCAATCGGGACGACGGTCCCCGAACATCGATGGAGTCGCCACGTGGATCTCGCCGGGGAAACCTACATGCTGCAGTCACAATCGATCGGCGGGGTGTGTTGATCAGCAGGTATCAGGACTTCGTGCACGCTGCCGCCAGGCTCGATCAACTGATCGAACAGACACCAGCCCAGGACGACAGTTCACGCCCGGCAGTGCGGGCCAGGGCCGAATTCCGGATGAGTCGGCTCATTCGATTTCTCGATTTTCTGGGCAATCCGCATCTTGGCTATCCGATCGTTCACATTGGCGGAACGTCGGGCAAGGGATCGACGAGCACAGCCGTGGCGTCGGTCCTGACCGCAGCTGGTTACCGCACTGGTCTTCACACCTCGCCGTACCTCCAGGTCGCCACAGAGAAGCTCCAGGTCGATCGGCAGCTGATCGGTGCGGATACGTTCGTCCGACTCACTGAACATTTACTCGACGAGCTCGAACGATGGCGATCCAGCGGCGAGGAGCGTCTGACCTATGGCGAGGCCTGGATTGCGCTGATGACGCTGTTCTTTAGCGACCAGCGCGTCGATGTCGCGGTTGTGGAAGTCGGTGCCGGTGGTCGATTCGACCTGACCAACATTCTGACACCGGTGCTGTCGGTGATCACATCGGTTGGTATCGATCACACCAACACGCTTGGTTCGACGATCGAGGCGATTGCCTGGCACAAGGCTGGAATCATCAAGAGCGGGATACCAGCAATCAGCGCGGTGTCGTCGGCTGCCGCCAAACGAATCATTGCCGACGAGGCGGCGGCTGTCGGAACGACGCTGACCCAGCTCGATCTCGTTTCGCAGACGAGCAATATCCGCGTGGATCGGGGCCAAACCACCTGGGTGGATCTCGGCACAACCGAACCTTACGCGATCAGCCTGGCTGGATCTTTTCAGGCGATTAACGGCAGTCTGGCTGTCCATGTGGCGCGTCAGTTGCGATCGACCGATTTCGACATCCCGGACGCAGCGATCGTAGCGGGTCTGCCCCAGACCCATATTCCGGGTCGGGTCGAGTTTGTTCCGGATCGAGTTCCAGTGTTGCTCGACGGGGCACATAATCACGACAAGATATCCGCATTGGCCCAGGATATTCCCGATCTACTGCCAGTTGAAGGAGACGGCAGGCGAATTGCCGTGGTCGGTGCGCTCGAAGCCAAGCAGGCCGACAACATGCTGGCGCTGCTCGTTCCATGTGTCGACCTGGTTATCGCGACGTCGCCAAAGGTGCTGGCAAAATCGACCCGGGAAGCGTCGGCACTGGCAGACACGGCCCGGCTGGCGGGGTTCGGCGATGCGGTGATTGTCGAGCCGGATCCGCAGGCAGCGATCCATCGTGCGCTGGACGAGGCCCGGACCGGGGACGCCGTGCTGGTCACCGGGTCGCTGTATCTCGTCGGCAATATTCGGGAACGCTGGTACCGCAGCAGCGATATCGTGGAAACTCAATCGAGCTGGCCGACACGTCCATTGAACACCTGATCATCTATCTCGGGGAACGCCATGGCTGACAACGTCACTGTTCTATCTGGTGTCGCTCGAATCGGCGATATTCTGTTCAACCATCGAACCCGACTGGCAGAGGCGATCTCGTTCAAAACGGGTTGCGCCGTTGTTGCCTCGATGTTCGGTGACGTGCTCGATGCACCCGCCATGGTGATGACAGTGATCAGCTCGACACCATCGATCGTGCTG
>JBBJOX010000160.1:0-2650 GCA_037724245.1 Thermomicrobiales bacterium
GCGGCGCGGCAAGATACGAAAAGAACGCCCCCTGCAGGTAGAGAACATTCGAGGGGAACAGTGGAATCCCTTTTGTCGCGACCATTTCGATCGCGAGGACAGAGGCAGGCTCATCGATTTGTGTCCACGAGCGATGCCAGGCGACAAACCTGAGCACCAGGGCAATCGCTGTGACAGCGATGAACAGAAGCTCGAACCTGCTATCTCCTCTGCTCAGTCCCTGACGGAAATCAGTGATTCTCGTCCGAATCACGTCGTTCCCCTCGGCCTGCTGATATCCGCGCTGAAACTTCCAATATCCTCGATCGCCGTTTGGGGAACAACAGCTCCCGCGTCGCCGAGCTTTGTATGCAGCGCCTGCATTTCGTTCATCAGTTGAAGAAGTGCCTTGTGGACAGAAGCAGGCTCGATCACCGATCCAATCTCCGGAAGAAGCCGGATCAGCGCGGTATCGTGAACCGGGTGCAACCAGTGAGATCCGCTGGAATCACGCCGATCAGAATTGTTGAGGAGTCGCCAGACCGATATGAACGCGTCGCAAATCAGATCGTATTGCGTGACCGCAGGTTGGGTTTTGCCACGCGCGATGTATTTCAGCGCAATTGGAGTCATCAGCCAAAAGAAGGTGACACGATCCTGCAACCTTGTCTTGAGGTCTTTGGATGTCATTTCCGGCGTCGCCGAATTCGGGAGACCAAGTCGATCGAACACGATCCGCTCGTCCGCATCGAACACCGAGACGGACGCAGGATGCACGACAAAATCAAGCATCACAGGACCTTCGAACATGACCAGTTGATACACGCCGTTATCCAACAGCATTTCTTGCTGGATCAGATTCGGGTCACCAATGCGCCGATAGAGGTTCTGTCGTTGGAGGAGAAATCCTTCATAGCATTCATCGAACACAGCAACGTGGAGATCGATGTCACTCCAGTCATCTTCGGTGCCGCGACCCTGTGAGCCGCTGAGCCAGGCGGCAGCGATACGGTGATCGGCGCGCAATTCGCCCTCGACGTTCTCAAAAATGGAATGTCGTTTCCGCACCAGGGCGGCATTTCTCTTCGTCACGCGGACTCCTGCACCAGTTGCGTGCAATGCCAGACAGCACCGACCAACAGGGCGAGACATTGCCTTCGACTGCGTTCTGAAATCAATGCATGAATTGTGCGTTGCAGACTGCAGTCTGACCAAGGTCATGTGGTAACCACGCAACGTCTTCGTACAGGAATGAATATGGTCTCGTTATCTGAAACGTTGGAATCGAACCCGCGGATTACTTTCCTCAGGAAGGATGGCCATCTGGATAATCCTGCCTGTGTTCTGCTCTGGGTGCAACGAACCAAACGCGCGCACGATAATCCGGCACGCAATGTGGCGATCGAACTCGCCAATGATCTCGACCTGCCGCTGATCGCAGTGTTCTGTCTGGCCGACGATTACCCGGAGGCAACGCTGCGCTCGTATCAGTTCATGACAGAAGGGCTGGATGAACTGGCTGATGCCTTCGCGGATCAGCACATCGGCTGGATTCTGGAGACGGGAAACCCTGCCGAGCGAATCTCGGCAGTTGCTGATTCCGAACGTGCAGCAATTGTGGTGACGGATCTGGACCCGATGCACTCGGGACGACGCTGGCGCAACGAACTGACCGAAAGGCTCGACGTACCGTTCATTCAGGTCGACAGCGACGTTGTGGTCCCAACATCGTTTCTGGAGAAACAGGAATACGCGGCGCGGACGATCCGTCCGAAACTGCAACGGCACTATGAACAGTTCCTGTCCAAGGAACCAGAACAGCGGGTTCGCCACACGTCGCATCTGCGGCGTGGCGGTTCAGCCGTCGATGCAGTGGCTGGACTGAAGATCGACATGTCGGTACCGCCAGCACCGGACCTCAAAGGTGGATATCGCCAGGCCAGCAAGCGACTGGATTTGTTCATCGAGCAGCGGTTCGGCGTCTACGATAAGGCGCGGCAGCGGGCCGACATCGATGCTGGAACCGGACTCTCGCCGTGGCTTCACTTCGGCCAGATCGGGCCTGTGGAAATTGCCCTCGCCGCCATCGATACGAAGGGGTCCCAGGCCGCGATCGATTCATTTCTGGATGAGCTGATTGTGCAACGGGAACTGGCGATCAATTTTACGATGTTCCAGCCTGAATACGACAAGTTCAGCGGTTTGCCGGAGTGGGCACGGGAAAGTCTGGCCCGGCATGAGGACGACCCTCGACCGGAGACGTACTCACGCAGTCAGTTCGAGGAAGCGAAAACTCACGATCCACTCTGGAACGCGGCGCAGCGGCAAATGGTGCAGGAAGGCTGGATGCCGAATCGGCTTCGTATGTACTGGGCGAAACAGATTCTGCTGTGGAGTTCTTCCGCCCAGAGAGCCTGGTCGACTGCGATATATCTGAACAACCGGTATTTCGTCGATGGCCGCGACGCCAACAGTTTTACCAACGTCGGCTGGTGCATTGGTGGTTTGCACGATCGGCCCTTCGGTCCGGAACGACCCATAACCGGGCTCGTCCGCCCGATGGGTATGGGCGCCATGAAACGAACCTTCGATGTGCAGGCTTACATCAGGAAGATTGACGAACGCTGGGGAAATTCGTCGAATCAATTGCCGTTGTTCAAAGAAAATACGT
>JBBJOX010000160.1:2750-6584 GCA_037724245.1 Thermomicrobiales bacterium
GACGAACGCTGGGGAAATTCGTCGAATCAATTGCCGTTGTTCAAAGAAAATACGTGAATTTGTTCCAGAACCAGCGTTTGACGTCTTCGGACCAGCCATCTTCGGGTCCGGAATGGGTCGACGTCGCGACTGAGGGCTCGACGAAGGTGGACACAACTTCGTCGGCAATCGTCGCGTCGTCGATCAGCAGGGCGATTTCGAGATTGCGGTAGAGCGCCCACGCATCGTAGTTGATCGTGCCAACAACGACCCGATCATCGGCAACGGTCACCTTGGCATGCATCACCGTTGGATACGACCAGAGTTGCACACCGGCGTCGGTTAGCCGTCCATGCTGGTACATCAGCGCATCGTCGGCGGGTGCATTGTTGGACGAACCTGGAACGACAATGTGGACTGCCACTCCCCGATCGGCAGCATCGACGATCCGGTCGATGATCCCGGCATCGGTCAGGTACGGATTCATGATCTCAAGCCGTTCCGTGGATTCCTCGATGATCTCGCGCGATGCCTCGGTTCCGGGAACGAACCCTCCGGGAATGTTCTGAAGCAATGTCACCGGGATCGCGCCAGGCGGGACCGGGTCCGGGAAATAAAAGTTCAGTGATCCCTCAGTCCGCGCGAGCGGACCACCGTAGGCACTGAAACTCGTCAGAAACACTGCCTGCATCTGAAGAACGATATCGCCACGTACCTGAACGAAGACATCATGAAAGCCATCGGTGTAAAAGTGATCCTCGAATCCGCCGCCACCGATCCAGCCGCGTTCTCCATCGATCACCAGCATCTTGCGATGATCGGCCCGACCCAGTTCATTCTGAAGCAGACTGAAGGAAGGGTCTGGCTGCAATCCATTCTCCTGGAGCGGGAATATGTCATTGACCACGATCTGTACGCCAGCTTCGGCCATCGCATCGAACATCGCTTTGGACGTCGATGAGACCTTCGATCCGTAGCCATCGACCGAGATTCGCACCTCCACCCCGGCCCGCGCTTTTACGATCAAGGTGTCCGCGATCCGCGTCCCCCACTCTCCCGAAAGAAAACCGAACATCATGACGTGAATCGAAGACTTCGCATTCGTTATGTCGTTCAGGATCGCTGGCAGAAATTGCGCCCCACCGGAGAAGAGATCGACGTCGGACGCAGTAGTCGGAGCATAGGCAATCGCCACATCGTCGCATTGCGGATTGGACCGCCGCAGGAATTCCTCGGTCATACCCTGCGCTTCATCCGCAGTCACGGCGTCGGCGGGTGGTGGCCAGTTATCGCCTTCGACGATTCGGAGTACTCTCCACCACCCAATGAAGACAAGACACACCAGAACGGTGACGCTGAACCGCAGAACGCGACGAATGCGTTGCTTCCAGCGACTCCGCGCGGAACCGCGTCTGGCGACCGGAATCGTCGGCGATGGTGGGCTGGTGTGTTCCTGATTCTGGTTCAACCTGGATTTACTCGCCTTTCAAATGGTGAGTCGTGTGCGTATCGTCAGATCACATCAATGGAGCATCGAAGAAGTTCTGAAGGGCGAGAATACCTGCGCCAATTACCGGTGCCGAGTCGAGCGTCGACGCTTCGATGCGAACGGTCGGGCGAAGCACCGGCAGAACCCGGCGCTTGACTTCTTCCCGTACCGGATCGAGCAGAACATCACCTGCCCGGGCCAGTTCGCGACCGATGAAGACAGCCTCGGGGTCGAGCATGTTGATGATGTTGACAATGCCTGCCGCCAGGTAACGGGCCGTGTCGCTCATCACCCGGTTGGCAAGTGAATCACCACCCGCCACGGCTTTGAGAAATCGATCCAGCGTAATTGGTGCAGCTGATTGATCGGGATTGCGGAGGGACGTCGGTTCGCCAGCCTGCAGTGCAGCCTGGGCAGCGGCGAGCACGCGGGGAACTGAGACGAACATTTCGAGACATCCATAGTTGCCACAGGCGCAACGTGCTCCGTCCATCGCGATGCTGACATGTCCTATTTCTGCCGCCAGATCGTGTTCGCCGCGATAGAGATCGCCATCCAGCACGAATCCCGCCCCGACACCGGTACCGAGATTCAGCAGCACAAAGTTGGAGAGTCCGGCACCGGCGCCGAACCACAGTTCAGCCAGGGCCGAGGTATTGCCATTGTTGTCGATCGTCGTATCGAATCCGCTGGCCCCCTGAATGTCCTTGCGCAGGTCGATCCCCTCCCAGCTGCCATAAGACGGTGGTGGCTGGAAGGTTCCCGAGCGAATACTGAGCGCACCCGGCGCGCCAACACCAACTCCAACCACTCGCCTGCGTGCATCGGCCGGGATGTGTTGTACCAGTTGCTCGATAACGTGAAGCACCTGGCGGATCGCACTGCGGCTGACGAGTTCGCCGGTCGGTTCGGACACGCTCGCCACAATCTGGCCACTGAGATCGATCACCGCACCGGAGATTGTGTTGCGGGCGAGATCGATCCCGATCGCATAGCGCGAATCGGCCTTGACCTGAAGCAGGATCCGTCGGCGTCCGACCCGTTTGGCAATGTCCAGCGCGTTGTCGGCACGCACCGTTTCCTGGACAAGACCGGACCCGATCAACTCCTCGACGATGTTCGTCACTGTTCCCGGATTCAGGCCGGATTCGCGGGCCAGCTCGATTCTGGAAATCGGTGCCAGTGCGTGCAGGGCGCGGAAGATAACGCTGCGATTCGAGCGGCTGACACTTTGATGATTTGCCCCCGAAAACGCTGGTTTACGCGATCGATCCATGAAACGTTCTCTCCGGCAATGTTCCCAGGGCACCAACTGGACAAGTATGGAACGCTTGACAGCCTTCTGCAGCAGATGTAATGTCTCGGTATTAATTGATTGTATCAATAAATACCGATCGGCGATCCTTGGGAACGCTGCGTGGTGGAGCAGGTGCACATGAGATATTCATGTCCGGAACAGATGCTCGGCGATCGCCCGTTAGCCGAAAAGATGCGGCTGATTCGCGATTCCGGGTTCGACGGGATTGACGCTCGCTTCCAGACACTTGCCGATCCTGAGTTCGCCAACCTGCTCGCGACGACCGGACTCGAACTGGCGTCTGTCTTTTCGCAGATTCGAACACCGTGTCTGCTCGAACCGCTCGCTGCAGATCGATCTCTGGCCGTCGCCGACATCGTCGCACGAGCCACGGCCGCGGCTGCCGCCGGTGCTGACAACCTGATCATGGTACCGGTGTTCGGTCCGAGTCGACTTTCAGATGATTTCGACCAGTCCGAAACGCGGACTATCGAACGGGCTCTGTTCGTTGCCGCAATGAAGGAAATCGGGAGTGCGCTCCGCGATGTTCTGATCACCGTCGTCGTTGAACCGCTGAATCACAACGAAACCCATCTGCTGATCGATCCGGTCGAGGCCGCCGACTGGTGTCAGCTCGTTGCCGAACCCCGTATCTCGACCATGGTTGATACCTACCACTGCGACGTCGAATCGATCGACAGCGCGTTCTCGATCGGTGCCTTGCACGACAAGCTGGCGTTGATGCACTTCTGTGATGCCGAACGCAAGCTCCCCGGCGAAGTGAGCATCGATTTCGCCGGGATCATAGCTGCCCTCGAAGCGCGCTCGTATGCCGGTTGGATCGGGTTCGAGTGTCGGCAGATTGTCAGCGCCGACGATGAAGCCGCTTTACGTATATCTCTGGAATGGATACGCGGGCTGGAATCGAACCAGACACGCGCAGCCTCAACGGCAGGAGGAACACGATGACGGTTTCGATAGCGATCGTAGGTGCCGGACGCATGGGCAAGGCACATGTCGCCGGACTCTCCCGGGTTGATGATGTCCGGATTCTCGGTGTCGCCGGTGT
>JBBJOX010000161.1:0-5654 GCA_037724245.1 Thermomicrobiales bacterium
GGAGCGCAAGAAGGTCGGACTCAAGCGAGCCCGCAAGGCACCTCAGTACACAAAGCGGTAGCTCATCCGAGATACCTCGCACCAACTGTCGAAGCGCAACCGGAGCCATTGGTTCCCGTTGCGCTTTTTCGTGTTTTGTCCTGTCACATCTTGTTTCGGAGGTTCATCAGCTCGTCTGCGACCTGAATCAGATGGCCGGATGCCAAGGCAGAGACAAGCTCTGCGCCTACCGTTGTGGCCGGTACCTCTCGGGTGCTCAGCGAGCTCTTGCAACAGTTTGCGATCTACGTGGCTTGTCCCAGTTCGCCGTGGCGGGTCCGAATCTGGCATATCTCCACCCGCTCCGGTAGTTCGATCAGGAACTCGGTATCACGCTCAAGGTGATGGACCGCCGTTGGATCGGCATCGGTAAATGAAGCCATCGACTCAAGACTTGCCCAGTACGAAATCGTCGTGAACTCTGTCTCACTGTCGCGATCCTCACGCAGGGTCTGCACTCCCAGTGCCTTGGCCTGAAGCGGACGTATGCCGACCTCGAAGTTGTACATCTCGTATTCGTCGGCCGCTGAACGTCGCGTGCGACCTTTCCAGATTCGCGCAATTGTCGGCCCACTATCGATCAATTGTTCGTCCATAACAGATCCTTCGTGGTTGAAGTTCGAGCGTGTGGTGATTCGTCATTTGCAACGTGCTGCGATAGCGGATGACTCCTTCAGGCATCGCCACGCGCGAACAAAGTGTCAACGGTCGTGGCGTGTGAAGTCGCTGATTGGCGCATCTACCTTCGGAGAGACGCCCGGCGAATCCCGTACGAACCGCTGCAACACATCCTGCTTCTCGTGAAGCAGAGCCGCTCCCGAAGATCGCCGGTCCGCCACCAGGCTGACAACGCCGGAATAGCCTTGATCGACCAGCATCGAAATTGTTCGGCCGGCTATTTGCCCGGTCAAATTGGGAACCAGCGTTCCGTCTTCGCGACGCCATTGGCCAAGGCGAACCAGCGTCAATCTGGGAAAAACGCGAAGAATCGCTGCTTCCGCTTCCCAGGCCAGCGACACGTTGCCGGTCAGATCCAGTGCCAGATCGAGGTCCCATTCCTCAGCCATACGGCGAATGCCTGCAAGCTGATCAAGATGCCATCGATCATGCCGAAAATCGCTCGCCTGCAGGCCAATCACGAGCCTGATCTGACTGCCCGATTTCGACGACGCGATACCTCGCGCCAGTTTGTGGATAGCGGCACCCCTGTCGCCTTGCCCCTGATGCCGTGGCACAACGAGTGCCCGTAATCCGAATCGCTCCTTGGCGGCGACCAGCAGAGCGTCCAGCGATTGCTGCCGCCGTTCTGAGACCAGACCGGAGATGTCTCCAGGCAGCCAGACACTTCGCAGGCGGATAGACCGTTCCTGCGAGGCTTGCGTCAATGCACTGACACGGGGAATCGCCCAACTGCTTCGTAAATCGAGATCGAGGGCGAGGAGTTCTGCCTGATCGGCAGTTTCAATCGCGCGACTCAGTATCCCCAGACGCCCAGGCGTTGCACCATAGGCGAGAACTGGTCGACGAGTTGGCTGGTCGGGAGAAGTCATCACTGAAATCCGGGACTGAACGCGACGCGTTTCACCAACTATGATCCTACCACCCACCGAAGTCGCTTTCATCAGAATCTGTGAAAGCAGTGCCAGATTTCATGATGGCAAGGGTTCCTGATGGCCAGGTTTCCTCATCGAGGTCGCTAGTGTGTCACTGAATCGCTTGGCCGATTGCGGCTTCGACGGCGAGTTCGGTCGCGATAAAGAGCCGAAGCAAATTGTTCGGATCGATCGATCCCGTGTTGGTTGTGCTGGTGAAGACAACATCGCCATCGAACATGGTGTGCGCCGGCACAATCGCGTTGGAGAGACCGTCGTGTCCCGCAATGCAAAGTCGAACCAGATCACCGTGACTGCACTCAATGTCGGTGACAACGGCAACGAGGGTCGTGTTCTCGCCTGCTTGCTGGGAATCACTGAGCCGTTCGAGGAATTCGGTTCTGACATCCGGACTGGCGGCCCGGACGCTGCCCAACGCGTTGACCACGGCAACAGCTGTCACGATTCCTTCGGGCAGACGAATCTGTCCGATGCCGAATCCTCCCGGCGAAGGTCCGTCTGTTCGCAAATGACCCCAGCGCACACCAGTACCGGCTCCCACGCGTCCGATTTCGACACGTTCCACGGGTAAGGCATTGCGGACGGCAGCCGCGCCGTCCTCGACCTCCGGAACGGTGGGCGAACCATTTGCCAGATCGAACACAACCGCACCGCAGACCAGCGGAATCACCACCCCGCCGAAGGTCGTGCCGCGTCCGTCGGCGGCAAGTTGGCCAAGTGCTCCATCGACAGTCCGCAGGCCAAACGTACTGCCACCGGTCAGGACGATCGCATCGGTGGATTGGCCCAGCATGCCGGGTTTCAGAAGTTCCAGATCGCGCGTTCCCGGTGCCGCACCGCGCACTTCAGCGGCGGTCATCGTTGGGGCGTCGAACAGCAGCACCGTGACACCGGTACGTTCTTCGGTGCGTGTCACATGCCCGATCCGGAATCCTGCGTGCGGGGCAATACCGGCCATTACGCCTCCCAATCGATGACGAGTCCGGGCATCGCGAGGTAGACAGGGCCATCGAAGAGTTCGCTGGCAGCGTCGACATAGATCGAGCGGTCCAGCTCGTCCATCGTGTGCGTCAACACCAGCGTCGCAACATTCGACCTGATGGCCAGGGCGACGGCCTCCCCAAGTGTCATGTGGGAACGGAGGTCCCGTTGCATTTCAAGTTTGGGATCGATTCCATAGGTCGCCTCGCAAACGAAGACATGTGCTCCGGAGACGAAGGGCGAGAGATTCGCCGTCGGGCCAGTATCGGAGCTAAATACCAGATCCCGGGAATCACCTTCACCGGCGAAGCGCAGCGCCCAGCCGGCAACCGAATGGACAGTTGGCGCGAAGGTGATTGTGATCGCGCCAATGGTCAGCGCTTGCGTTGGGTCGTATTCCGATATGTCGAAGCAGTCGAAGTAATCGTCATAGTTGTCGGCAGTGGCAATCGGCCGCACCATTGCGCGGAGCAGCGCCTCGGCATCGGGTGGCAGGAAGAGGGGAATGCGGCGATCGACCTTGATCCGGTTGTATTGAATGGCCAGTCGCAAGGTGATCACATCGAGGAAATGATCGATGTGTGGATGGGAAATGATCACTGCATCCAGCAATCGGTGATCGGTGTGCTTACGCAGCTCCAGAACGGTGTTCGGACCCAGATCTACGGCGATCGTCGTATTGCCATGGCTGACAAGGTAACCGGAACTGCCTGCTCCAGGATTCACCGCAGCATGACTTCCACCAAGTACAGTCAGTTTCATTCCTCGTCCCTCAGTTTGAGTTGCCACGGAGTGGTTTCGACGGCGGTCAGGTGATTGATATCGTTCCAGCAGTGAACTTCAGTGTGATCCGGAGTAACGACCAGTTGCGTGACGCTGCAGTTGGCAACGGAGAATCGGGCAAACTCCCGGGGATTGCCTCCGACAATTTGGGCAAAGAACGTTCCAATCACACCACCGTGCGCAACGACAACCACTCTCTTACCGACATATCGTCGCAAGATGTCGAGAAATGTGGCGGCGACCCGATCGTCGAAGCTGCGCCGGGTGTCTCCGTCCGGCCAGCCCATCTCCGGATCATCCGGATTGTCGATCATCGCTGCGACATCGGGAAATGCCCGGGCCGCTTCCTCAAACGTCATGTTCTCGGCCAGGCCGAAGTTCATCTCTTGCAGTCCGTGCACGACATCGAGGTCATGTCCGGTTTCCACTGAAACTGCGGCAGCTGTTTGCCGGGCACGAAGCAGGGGACTCGTGACAATCGCATCGAACTCGATCTGTTTCAGATGCGTGGCCATCTCGATTGCTTGCGACTCGCCGATGACATCGAGTGGCACATCGGTCACGCCTGCCAACCGGTGGCTGACGTTGGCAATCGTCTGTCCGTGTCTGATCAGGAAGAGTGTGGTTTCGCCCTGTGCCGGGTGCTTGATCAGGTCATAAAGCTGAATCTCTTGTCCGCTGTTGCGCTCGGCAGTGAATGAAAAAGACATGTGTACTCCGACCAGCCATCGCATCCGCTTCGATAACTACATCATTATCCGCCACTAGTGGGGCCGAACATCAAGCCCGGTTTATGGCCCCTGTCCTGATTCTCGACTATACTTATCGTGCAAGAGCGCATCCCGCCAAGAGCGGGAATTTTTCTGCGCGCCAGATTCCAGCAACGGGGTTCAACAACACACGTGGTCAGTACACCCACCTTTCCAGTCCAACCCCTGTTCCAGCCCTCGGGTCCTTTCCGGACCTCGGGGGTTGTTTTTTGTCAGACAGGAAGGGATTCAGCGTAGTGACTGGTTCAAACTGGCTGATCAGCAATGGGCGAATCATCGATCCTTCCAACGACATCGATCGAATCGCCGACCTCAAGATTGTCGATGGTGTTGTGGCCGAGATCGGAACGGGTCTTGAAGGCTCTGGCGACGTGTTCGACGCGACCGGCATGATCGTGACACCGGGCTGGATCGATGTTCACGTCCATCTTCGTGTTCCAGGATATGAGCAGAAGGAAACGATCGCCAGCGGGACGGCCGCCGCCGCTGCCGGTGGATTCACGGCCGTTGCCTGCATGCCAAACACGAAACCGGCTCTCGATTCGTCTGTCGTCCTGCATGATCTCGCCGATACGGTTGACCGTGAAGGGCTGGTTCGAGTGTTTCCGATTGCCAGCATCACGCAGGGTCGAACCGGGCAGGAAGCGGTCGATTTCGATGCAGTGATTGCAGCCGGAGCAATCGGCTGGTCCGATGATGGCGATACAACCGCCGACAGTCTGATCATGAGGCATGCGCTCGAAGCATCGAAGCGCCTCAACAGACCGGTGATCGTGCACTGCGAGGATAAGGCGATCGCGCACGGTTCGATGCATGAGGGTGACGTATCGCATCGGCTCGGACTCTCCGGGATCCCGGCGGCTGCCGAGGAGATCATCATTGCCCGCGATCTCATGCTGGCCGAGCTTACCGGTGGCTGGCTTCACGTGTGCCATGTCAGCACCGGACGCGGTGCCGAGCTGATCGCCGAAGCGAAAAAGCGCGGAGTTCGAGTAACCGCGGAAGTCATGCCGCACCATCTTGCGATGTCGGACGAGTGGGTGGGCGGCAGCCGAAGCTTGCACAACACGGTTGAACCAGACGTTTCGGTCGCCAAACCGGGCAGTCCAAACACGAAAGTCAATCCGCCGCTACGACCGATTGCCGATACGATTGCCTTGCTCGATGCCCTCAAGGCCGGAGTGTTCGATTGCCTCGGGACCGACCACGCACCGCACGAAGCAGCGACCAAGCAGGATACAGACTTCGAGCACGCTGCCATGGGGCTGAGCGGATCGGAGTTCGCCTTTCCGCTGACCTGGGCGCTTGTCCGCGCCGGTCACCTGACGGAGCGTGAATTGATCAGACTCTGGACAACCGCTCCAGCCACGATTCTGCGCAAGATTTTGGGAACCCTGACACTCGGTACCAGTGCCGATGTCAGCGTCTTCGATCCAGAGCGTACCTGGACGGTTTCTTCGTCCACGCT
>JBBJOX010000161.1:5664-6508 GCA_037724245.1 Thermomicrobiales bacterium
CTCGGCCGCGAGCTGCGTGGTCGTGCAATTCTGACGCTCGTCGCCGGAAAGGATGTGCATCGTGCCTGACATCACTCGACCTCCCAGATATCGACCTCATACCGATGCCGCGCTTGCTCTCGCCGACGGTCGTGTCTTCCGTGGCATCGGGTTTGGTGAAAAGGTGAATGCCGAAGGTGAAGCCGTCTTTACGACCACGATGACCGGGTATCAGGAAGTCGCGACCGATCCCTCGTTTCGGGGCCAGATCGTCTGCATGACGTATCCGTTGATCGGCAATTACGGAGTGAATCCGGATTTCGATGAGTCGCGGCAACCGTGGATTGCCGGGATGATCGTCCGTGAATGGGCAGCTGATCCGTCCAACTGGCGATCGACCGGGACCATCGACGCCTACCTGCGGGATGCTGGCATTCCGGGTATCGCCGGAATCGACACGCGAGCCCTGACCCGCCACATTCGATCAGTCGGCGATACACGTGCCGTCATCATCCAGAACGCAGCCGGGATTGCCGATGAAGAACTGACCCCATTGGCTCTGAACGCCGTGCTGCCGGGTGAACATGGCGTGGTCGATGAGGTAAAAGAACCCGACGAAGTGACGATAAATGCCGCTGCCACCGGTCCGCACGTGGTGGTTGTCGATTGCGGTGTAAAGCGCAACATCGTGCGCTCACTCGTTGCCCGCAACGTTAGGGTCACGATCGTTCCCTACGGTGTTCCGTACAGCAGAATCCAGGAGCTCGATCCGGATGGTGTCGTCGTCTCCCCCGGCCCGGGTGATCCAGCCAATCTCGATGCCGGGCTCGACGTTGTGCGCGGATTGCTTCGAGAAAAGCGGCCG
>JBBJOX010000162.1:0-1883 GCA_037724245.1 Thermomicrobiales bacterium
TCGCCGGGGGATGCTTCGTTGCGGCTCAGAATGACGGAGATGGTCGGCGCCCGACTAACGGGGCGATGGCCAGGGCAGAGACAAGATTTGCACCGGACTCGGATGAGACTCGAATCGGCTGCGACATCGGGACACCGCCGGCTGGTCTGCAATACAAAACGTCGATTGTGGCGCAATTGGGCTTCCCAGGTTCACGTTTTCGCGAGAAACTTTGGCGACTGGACGATGGTGTCCGCAGGAAAGGTAATCACTTTGTATTCACGAATCGTCGTCACACTCGACGGCTCCGAATTTGCCGAGGATGCGCTCGTGCACGCCGTCGGTCTGGCCAAGCTCATGAACGTGCCGCTCCGGCTCGTCCGCGTCTCCGGCGCTCATTCCGTGGAACGAGCTGTGGCCGCGGGAGCCGCAACTGACTACATCGCGATGGGTCAGTTTATTGAGGATGAAGTCAAGGAGGCCGAGCGCTACATCGCCGCCATTGCGAACGATCTGACCGCTCAGGAGCTTCAGGTCACCGGGACAGTCGAAAACGGTCCGGTGATCCGTTCAATTCTGGAACAGGTGCAAACTGGCGACCTTCTGGTTCTCGCATCCCATGGCCGTACCGGAATCGCCCGCTGGTTTCTCGGTAGTGTTTCCGAGGAAGTCGTTCGCCGTTCACCAGTGCCCGTATTGCTGATTCGAAACAAGTTGGGAGCGACTGACGTTCAGGACTAGGAATCGATCCGGCGAAATTGCCGCTTCGATCGCTGACGACGCCGCGAACCCGCCAGTCAGGGATCGATTCATCGCGTTCAGGTACCGGAATTACCGGTTGTTCTGGTTCGGGCAACTGATATCGGTCACCGGAACCTGGATGCAATCACTGGCCCAATCCTGGCTGGTGGTCGATGCCCTGAATGCAACCGGATTCCAGCTCGGACTTGTCAACGTGTTCCAGTTCGGACCGGTGCTCTTCTTCGCCATACCTGCCGGAGTCCTGGCAGATCGGGTTCCCAAGCGGAACCTGATGGTGGTCACCCAGTCAACCTTCGCCACCCTCGCCGTGATCCTGACGATTCTGGTTGCCACAGATCGGATCGAACTCTGGCACGTCTTCTCCTTGGCGACGTGTTTTGGTATCACCAATGCGTTCGATATGCCGACTCGCCAGGCATTTGTCAGTGAAATGGTTGGCAGTGAAGCGATTCCCAATGCAATCGCGTTGAATTCGGCGCTCTTCAACACCGGGCGAATACTCGGACCGGCCATTGCTGGAGCCTGCCTTGCCCTCTTCGGCTCGGCAGTTTGTTTCGGGATCAACGCAGTCAGCTATCTGGCGGTAATCGCGAGTCTACTGACGATGACGCTCGCTCCGTTGAGCAATGTCGTCCGCGGATCGGCGCTGGCCAGGCTCAAGGAAGGCCTCCACTATGTCCGCACGACCCCGGAAATTCTGCGTCCGATCATTCTCGTTGGGCTGGTCGGTACCTTCGGTATGAACTTCAATGTCTGGCTGCCATTGCTCGCGACCGAGGATTTTGGAGCCGGTGCCGGAACATTCGGTTTGCTGTTTGCAGCGATGGGTGCTGGATCACTGATCGGCGCTTTGACGCTTGCCTTCTCCGGAATCGTTCCCAGTCGCCGTCGTATGATCGCGACCGCCTGTGCGCTTGGAGCGGTCGAACTGCTACTCGCGGCCGTCGCGTCGGTGCCAGCCAATGTTGTCGTCGGGATGTCGATTCTGGTGATCATCGGCTTCTGTTCCTCGATGACTATGGCGACCGGCAACACGCTGGTCCAAACAACCGCCGGCGACGCGATTCGGGGTCGCGTCATGGCGGTCTACATGACCGTGTTCGCCGGTTCGGTTCCATTTGGCGCCATTATTTCCGGAACCA
>JBBJOX010000162.1:1893-6486 GCA_037724245.1 Thermomicrobiales bacterium
CGCCGATCGCTTCAACGCGGTGGTTTCGGTTACCTTCGGGGCATCGGTGACACTGGTGGCCGCGCTCCTCTTCGCACGCTCGCAACGCTCCTCGAGACCCGCCGGAAACGAACCCCCACCGCTCCTTGCATCCGACTGAATAGTGCAATGACTGACCGCTTCCACTGCATATCAGCGCGCAACAAGGCATCATTGCTTCGTGAACCCGTGCGGTCCGCTTCGGACAGGACTGCATCTCGCTACGTCAGGCTGAATGGACAGATGAATGGGATTTGACGGCTTCGTACTGATCAGCGTGATCTACGCGGTGATCGGTGTGCAGGCGATCTACAAACTCGTGCGTTCCTGGTCGGAAACCTGGGATAGAAATTTCACGCAGAAAGACCGGATCCTTGTCGATCAGGCTGCATTTTTCGTACTCGTTCCAGTGTCTGTGTTGCTCCACGAAGGTGGCCACGCGGCGACAGTGGAGTTATTCGGCGGAACGGTGACCGATTTCGGATTCTACGGTTTCGCCGGTTACGTTTCTTACGACGGATTTCGCTTCAGCCTCGTCGAGCAGATGCTCGTTGCTGCGGCCGGAACCATCGTCAATCTCGTACTCTGCCTCGCTGCGTTTGCTTTTGTTTTCCTGAAGCAACCCCCGGCCCGTGCCGCGATCAACGAACTGCTCATTCAGTTCGCCTTCATCTCCGGACTCAACGCCTTCGTTGTCTATCCCGTACTCGATCTCGCCAGTGGACTCAATGGCGATTGGCGGCAGATGTATGACGGTGGTGTTCCCTGGTTGACAGCCATCATCGTGGCGGTCCAGGCCGCGATTCTGTTCGGTGGATACTGGTTCTTCACGAATCCCTCAATGAAGGCCCGGGTCGCCCAGCTAACAGATATCCCGCCCGGTCTCGAGCGCGGGGCGATGGGTGGACTGAAACGTGGATCGGTCGATACTGCCACCCTCAGCCCGTCCGAACGGGTGATGTACGATGCGATTCAGCGCGTCTCATCGGGTTGGTCCTCGCCTGTGCAAACCGGAGTTCAGCGTTTCCCGCAGGGCAGCGCCATCACGCTTGAATGGGACAGCAGTGGCAAACCCCATCTTGCCGCTGTCCGGGCCTTTGCCAGCGGCAGCGCAGATATTGTTGGATTCCACCTTGGGAAAAAGAGCGATGAAGAAGCCCGACCACAACCACTCCATGGCTGGGCAGTGTTCCCCGATGTCGATACGATGACGCTCGCACTTCGCCTGGCTATGGAAACGATCGACCGTGAAGACTGGTAGCGAAACCATGAGAGGCACACGTCGGTGACGGGCTCACTACTTCTCGGCGTCGATATTGGAACCTCAAGTTCGAAGGGCGTCATCTGCACACCGGAAGGCGATGTCGTCGCCACCGCTGTGATTGCCCACGAAACCTCATTTCCGCGGCCGGGCTGGGCCGAGCACGATGCCGATCGTATCTGGTGGGATGAGTTCGTGCAGATCACCCGTATGCTGCTGAGCCAGGGATTCACCGGTGATGACATCGGTGCCGTTGGTGTCAGCGCCATCGGACCGTGCCTGCTGCCGCTCGACGCACATGGCAAACCACTTCGTACTGCGATTCTGTATGGCATCGACAGTCGTGCCAGTGATGAAATCCTCGAACTGGAAGCACTCCACGATGTCGACACGATGGCCCGGGCCAACGGCATGCGGTTGACCTCGCAGGCAATGGGACCAAAGATTCGCTGGATCAGGAATCACCAGCCAGACATCTTTGCCAGAACCGCCGTCATGCAATCCGCCAACTCCTACCTGGTTTTTCGGCTGACTGGAGAACAGACCATGGACCGCCACACGGCATCATATTTTGCCCCGTTGTTCGATCTCGATACGGGGAACTGGTTCGATACCTACGCTGCCGATGTCATCGAGATCGAGCGCCTTCCTCGCATCATCGATGCAACCGACATCGCCGGACAGGTTACACCCGACGCTGCGGCCGCGACTGGTTTGATCATTGGGACACCGGTCAGTGGTGGCACCGTGGACGCACCCGCCGAGGCTGTCAGCGGCGGGGTGATGGACGATGGCGACATGCTGGCAATGTATGGAAGCACCATGTTCTTCCTGCAATGTGTCGAGAATCCACAGCCGGATCCACGAATGTGGATCGTTGCCAATTGCCTGCCTGGAAACCGGCTAATTACCGGTTCCCTGACGTCTGGTGGGTTGCTTACCAATTGGCTCCGCGACGAAATCGGGGTTCCGGGTGTCGCGCCGGAGGATCTCTACGCAGCGATTGGCAGACTCGCCAGCGAGACACCCCCCGGGGCCGAAGGGTTGATCTGCTTGCCCTACTTCGCTGGCGAACGAGCTCCGATCTACGATCCGCTGGCTCGCGGGGTGATCGCCGGTCTTTCGCTCCGGCATACGCGTGGGCATCTCTTCAGGGCCGCCCTGGAGGGGACCGGATTCGGTATGCGTCACAACCTCGAAACGATGCGCGATATGGGTGCCAATCCCCGACGCGTCGTCGCGGTTGGAGGAGGTACCCACAATCCGGTCTGGCTCCAAATCGTCTCCGATGTCACCGGTGTCTCGCAGATGGTGCCGGAGCAAACAATCGGGGCCTCATACGGCGACGCATTCATGGCCGGACTGGCCAGTGGTATCGTGGCCGACCGAAGCGCCCTGAACGGCCAGTGGGTTCGACCCGCCCGTACCTACGAGCCCGATCCCGACCTCTTCGGTCTCTACAGTGAGCGGTACGAAATGTTTCGCCGGCTTTATGAATCAACCCGGGACGATGTACACAAGCTTGCGGCATCCCAAACTGGCTGAATCATGCCGGAAGCCGCCTTCACGTTCCCGAGTTTCGAGAGCAGGTGCAGATCTGGTCTTTTCAACAGTCTGACGGCGATGAATCATGAGTCAGAAATATCACTCGGGAGCCGGTCCCAGCAAGGCAGTCCAGAGCAGTCTCGCCGCCAGCGCACGGGCGGGTTGCCACGCTTCCGCCAGAACATCGAGGTCGCGGAGGGTCATGTCCGGTCGTTCGAAGGCGCGGCGAGCCGCTCGGAGAAGGGCGACATCGTTCGTTGGATGGGCATTCGCCGCCCCAAGCCCCCAAAGCAATGTGGATTCTGCAGTCCAGGGTCCTACTCCCGGCAGGCTCAGCAGCAAGGTAACTGTCTCGTCCGGATGGGTTCTGGCCCAGTCGTTGTCAGGAAATTCTCCCGCCACGAAACGTTGTGATGCGGTCACGATCGCCTCCGCTCGCTTGCCAGTGACGCCGCACAATCGAATGAACTCCGGCGTCGATGCCGCGAGTTCCTCAGCCGTGGGAAGAGGAGAGAACCGGCGACCATCGAGCTCGATCGAACTGGTGAACATTGCGCACAGCTTCGCCTGGGTCACGGCTGCAGCCGCCACCGAGATACTCTGACCAACGATCGCCGTGATCAGCCCCTCGAAAAGTCCACCATCGCTCATCGGCCGCAAGCCAGAAAACCGGCGTTCCAACGCAGCGATCACCGGATCGAAAAACGACGGCAGAAGCGTCGTCAGGCCAAGTACATCGTTCAGCCACGCTTCATCCCCGGCTGGTGCTGCCGTGCCGCTCACAACCAGTTCGCCGTCTCCCGGTTGTGATACCTTCCGCCAGACGGTGATTCCAGCCTCCCGACCCACCCAGGTCAGCGTCCGGTTCGACCATCGATGCCTGGGCGAGCGTTCGCCAACCCAGGCTGCCGGGCTGCATGTTTGGCTCAGCGAGAATGTCTCATTGATACGCAACCGGCGTTCGTAAACTGGACTGTCTATCACATTCAACCTTCCGGAAAACGCGCTGGTCTGCCTCTAGTAGCAGTTTCAAGACTCTACTATCATCAACTGCGACACACGTCACCTGTGAGAGATACCGATCGCAGCGCGCCGTCATCCGGAGTACCCATCAGCAATGACCAGTCGACCAGTGTTCGGAGAGCAGCCGGGCCGCATAAAGACTCCGGAATGGGTTCACGACGCGATTTTCTACCAAATATTCCCCGACCGGTTCGCCAAAAGCGACAATGTTGTCAAGCCGACCGGGCTCGAAACCTGGGACAGCGATCCGACCGATCACGGTTACAAGGGTGGCGATCTGCGTGGTGTCACCGAGCATCTCGATTACCTGACCGACCTGGGCATCAACGCGATCTATTTCTGTCCAATTTTCCAGTCTGCCAGCAACCATCGCTACCACACCCACGATTACTTCCAGATCGATCCCATGCTCGGAGGGTACGAAGCCTTCGACGACATGCTCTCGGCCTGCCACGATCGCGGTATCCGGGTGGTGCTCGATGGTGTGTTCAACCATTGTGGCCGTGGATTCTTTCAGTTCAACGACATTCTGGAGAATGGCCGCTCCTCTCCATGGCTGGACTGGTTCACCATAACAAAGTTTCCAGTGAATGCCTACGATACGTCGAAGTCACCGCGATTCGACGCCTGGTTTAGTTTGCACCCGCTCCCCAAGTTCAACACCGACAATCCACAGGTTCGTGAGTTCATCATGCAGGTGGGTGAACATTGGATGCGCATGGGCATCGACGGTTGGAGGCTCGATG
>JBBJOX010000163.1:0-6485 GCA_037724245.1 Thermomicrobiales bacterium
ATGCAGGAATTGCAGGTCAACATGAGTCAGAGTTCCCCTTACGTGCGCACGGTTTCCGGCACACGCTACGTTTCACCGCTGCGCGAAGGCGGATCGTTGCCCGGGATTGTCGAGGCCGATGACGACGGGTTGTACGTGGTCAAGTTTCGCGGTGCTGGTCAGGGGCTGAAAACGCTCGTCGCCGAACTGATCTGTGGCGAGCTGGGACGTCTGCTCGGATTGCACGTGCCAGAACTGGTCGTGATCGATGTGCCGCTCGAATTTGCCCAGGGTGAGCGTGACGACGAGGTGCGCGATTTGCTGACGAAGAGTGTTGGCAGCAATCTCGGGCTGGATTTCCTGCCGGGTGCCTTGCCCTTCGATGTAGCCCGGAACGGTACGATCAGTGCCGAATTGGCGGCCGATATCGTCTGGTTCGATGCGCTGATTGCCAATGTCGATCGCACCGTGCGCAACCCGAATATGCTGCTCTGGCATCGGAACGTCTGGTTGATCGATCACGGGGCCGCGCTGTATCAACATCATCGCTGGGCCGATCCACGGAAGCAGGGGCGGCAGAGTTTCCCGCCGGTCAAGGATCATGTGCTGTTGCCGCAGGCCGGATCGATCATCGAAGCCGACGCCCGCATGGCTGGTCAGCTCGACGAAACGAAACTCTGGTCGGTGATCAGTTCGGTTCCCGATGATTGGTTACCCGACGACGATCGAACCGGAGATGCCGATCGGCAGCGCGTGGCCTATCACGACTATCTGATATCGCGTCTGGAGTATCCGCGGCCGTTCATGCAGGAAGCGGAGGAGCGGAGAACCGATGTCAATGTCGGGGAGATCGATCCGGATCGGGCGACCCGGGGGCGGCGTCGTGAGTGAGATGCGGCAGTACATCTACACGATGCTCCGTGTCGTTTCCGATATCGAGCGCGGTGAACAGTTCAATGTCGGCGTCGTGCTCTTTTCGCGACCCGCCGCATTCATCGGCGCGAGGATTTCCTGCGATACCGCACTCTTCGAGGCAATGAAGGGCACCGCCTGCCTCGATGATGTGCTCGATCGGCTGGGCGTACTGGAAGCCATCGCGCATGGAGAGGTGACGGGGGGGCCGTTGGCGCTTCTCGACGCCTCGGAGCGATTTCACTTCCTCGCCGCACCGACGAGCACGGCGATTCAGCCATCGCCGGTACACACCGGCATTTCCAGCGATCCCCGGGCAACGCTCGATCGATTGTTCACCCGTCTGGTTCTGCGCTGACGGACTTCGCACGGCGATGGCGATCACACCAGCACCGACTTGTGTGTCCGCACCGAGCGGATGGCACCGGTTTGCCACAACACGTACGGTCCGCCGATACCAACTACCAGGCCTGCCACGGTCAGTGAATTCGGTGCCCCGAGCCATGGCACAACGAACCCGACAAGATAAAACGCCAGCGCCGCAGACAGTGAAACCAATGCCCCCCAGGCCGCGTAGACCCGACCGCGCAGATTCTCCGGAATCGACTCGGCGAGATACGCCTGAAACGAAATCACCGCCAGTGCGTCCATGAACCCGAAGCAGAACCACATCGCATAGATCCACGGCATCGACGGGATCAGGAAGACCGGCAGGAGAAAGAACGGCGCTGTGTAGCCAACTGCCAGCATGATCGGTCGACCGATCACGAGTTCGATCCGGTGCGCCATCAATGCGCCGAGCACGATCCCCGCCGCCACCGAGGTCGTCATCAACGCGAACGCGGGATCGGCCCGATCACCGAGGTCGAGCGTTTCCTGCGTGTAGATCACCCCTGCAATCGTCATCGTCGCTGCAACGAACTGATGCACCGCTTCGGACGATGTCACCCCGCGGACGATCGGAATCCGACCGATTGCCGAAATGCCCTCCCACATCTCCTGCTGCGCCACGCGCAGCAATCCACCAGGACCGGCATTGGCAATTGCGGCGCGCTTTGGATGCTGCGGGATGATCAGCTTGCGCAGGGCCGCCAGGGAAACAACAAAGCAGAGCGCCTGCAGCCAGAACACGGGCGCCGGTCCGGAGATCGCGATCACACCGGCACCGACTGCCGGTATCGCGATGCGGATGATCCCGCTCGATACCTGAACCAGCGAAAGTGCCGCCACCAGCTTTTGCGGACCGACGATCGATGGCACCGCCGCCAGTTCGGCAGGGCGACCCACCGCATTGCCAACCGCGATCAGCCCGGCCAGTATTGCCAGTTGCCAGATCTCGTTCGTCAGTGGAACCAGACTCACCAGAATCAGGCGGAACAGATCGGCGAAGATCATCAGTTTGCGTCGGTCGAGTCGATCGGCCAGCAACCCGCTGATCGGTGCGAGCAGTACGCGGGGCAGGATCAACACGAGGGCGATTAACCCGACCATGCGCGCCGAGCCGGTCAGATCGTAGACGAGGAGCGGCATCGCGATCCCGGCGAGGGCTTCGCCGGCGGATGAGCAAAGCTGCGCCACCCAGAGGCGGCGGATATTAGGCTCCCGCAGAAGGGTGATGAAACTGGCGCGGGAATCCACGCGATCGTCGATCGGAGCAGACTGCGTCATCGAATCAGTTCAGCGCCTGCTCTCAACGTCCGGGAAGGGGCAGGAAGTCCGGTGGCCTCATGGCAGCCTCAAGGATACGACACGCCAGATGACGCCTTCCGCCCGTCCCCCCGGCGTAGCGGCGTGCCGCAGCCTGTCCTGAGCCTGCGAATGGATGCCCGCCCGAGATTCCTTGGCGCGAAGCCGGCGTCGACACGCAGGTCGACAATCACGGAGAGAGACGTGGTTTACCGGTTGACTTTGGCGCTCGCCAAACGTACTATACCGTGTAACGATATATCGTATGCAAGAGTACGTTGCGGAAGAGGCAGCACGGGTATGGCCAGATCGAAATCGGACCTCGGGAGTTTCACCGAACCGGCGTTACTGATTCTCGTCAGTCTCGCCGCCGGACCAAAACACGGCTACGCGATGATGGACGATATCTCCAGAATTGCCGAGGTCAAGATCGGTCCGGGCACGCTCTACGGTGCCCTCGCCCGGCTTGAACAGCGTGGCTATATCCGGCCGCTCGAAGCCGATGACCGGCGTCGCCCCTATCAGATCACCGCTGCCGGCAGTGCCGTTCTGCGGGAACAACTTTCGGCGATGGAATCGTTCGCGAATACCGGACTGGCAAGATTGCGACCAACATGAACTCGACCTGGATTCTCAAGCTCTACCCCGATCACTGGCGCAGCCGGTACGAACCGGAATTTCGCGCTTTACTCGAAGAAGCCCCGATGTCGTTCATGGATCTCTTCGATATTGCCTTCGGCGCGATCGATGCCCACATCCGACCCTCAACGGAGGGACTTGTCACTGAAGGCAACCCGCAACCGCCAGCAGCACCAGATCCAGATGCCGCCGCCCGGCGTCAGGTTCGTCTGCTCAAGTTCTTCTGGATGCACGCTGGTCTCGTCGCACTGATTTCGGTTGTGCTGCTGCTGATCAACGCGTTGACCTGGGACGGCATGGTCTGGTCGGCGATCGCGATCTGCGGGTTGGCCATTCCGCTTTCCATTCACGCGATGGTGACGTTCCCGTGGCGCGGGTACTTCGGTGCGCTGGCTGTCCCGCTTGGCGTAATCAACCTTGGTCTGATTGGGCTCAATCTCTGGGTCAATACAAACAGTCCGTGGTCTCTCTGGACGATTTCCGCGTCGCTGGTTCCTGTGATCGGAGCCGGACTCGTCTCCTTCAAGGTCACCTCACCGCAGCGCGCCTTCGGCATCAGTGGCGTTGTCGTTGCCCTGCTGTGCGTGGTCGCCAGCATCTTCGAACCCGAGCTGCTTTTTCACGCGGTCTTCGAACTCGGCATCGTCGCTGCCGTGCTCTATGCCTGGGAGCAACTGCGCCGAAGCAAATGGACACTGTTCGCGGCCCATGGATTCCTCTTCGCGGCAGTCAACGTGTTGGCGCTGGTACTGAATCTGGTCTCCGAACCGGACACCCTCTGGTTCCAGTACGTCCTCGCTGCCAGCAGTCTCTTTCTGGCCGTGCACGCCATGGTCCGCTTCGGACTGCTCGAGTCCTATGATGCCAACTGGGAAGAAGCCAAGGTCGCCCGACTCATCTCGAGGATCAGGGAATCGGCAGTTACGGATGAGGTACAACGCAGGATTTTCCGGACGGCGCGGATTCAACGCTCGTTCTGGATGCATCTCTTTTTCGCGACGGTTGGCGCACTCGATCTGGCGATCATCAACATGCTCAGCGGTACTGATCGCCCATGGCTGGTTTGGCCGATTGGCGTCTGGCTGGTAATGCTGGGTGTTCACGCCGGCTACGCCTTCGGGCCGAACCGGTGGCTTTCGGCGAACCTGATGTTCTGGATCGGAACCTCGCTCGGACTGGTCGCGATCGATACCTGGGAACCCGCGACCCGCTGGTGGTTCTGGCCGGTGGCGGCCTACGGCATGGTGATCGCGGCGCATCTTGGATGGGTAATCGTTCGACCTCGCTGGTACGGCGCCGTGCTTGGCAGCGCGCTCTCGATGATCCCATTTCTGGTTATGACCGATCGTGTCACCGGCGGATCGGCCTGGTGGTACTGGCCGACGATCGGGATCGTGGCCGTGATCGCGCTCGTAACCCCATTCGCATTCAACGTGCTGCAACGCATCTCGCAATGGGAATCGCGTAAGGTCGCCTCGATCTCCCGGAAGTAAGCCGAGCAAAGAGTCAGGGGAACCGATGAGTCGATCCCGCCATCTCGAACTTGAAGGTGCTGCCAACTTCCGCGATCTCGGTGGTCTCGAAACAACCGACGGGCGCTGCATCCGACACGGGCGTCTCTTCCGCAGCGACGCCCTGTATCGCCTGACCGCCGCCGATCTCGAAACACTGGATGCGTTCGGCATCAACACCGTGATCGATCTTCGCGCCAAGGACGAAATTCGCCGCAATGGAACAGGCCCACTTTCGACCACTGGCATCCGACACATCAATTTCCCGATCACCGATATCGATTCCCCGACCGATGCTGAACTGACGATGGTCGAAGTCTATCTGGGCCTGATGCAGGCGGCGGCGGCTGGTTTTCGCGATCTGTTCCAGACTCTTGCGAAGCCCGATAGCCTCCCCGCGATCGTGCACTGCATGGCGGGCAAGGATCGGACCGGAGTGGCCATGGCCCTCATCCTCGCGACACTTGGTGTCCCGGACGATGCGATCGTGCTGGATTACGCCTTGTCCGAAGCGAATCTGGTGCCACTCCTGCAGCTTGGTCGAGGCGCTGATGTGGATATGTCCACGCTCGACATCCCCTCCAGCTGGTTGGAGGCAAAACCCGAATCGATGCAAAACCTGCTGCGTGCAATCTCCCAGCGCTGGGGTTCCGTTTCCGGGTATCTGAGCGGGATTGGAGTGCCGGAATCCACGCGAAATCAGCTTCGTACCCTGCTTCTCGAATCATGACCATCCAATCGGTGCCACCTGTTTGCTCCAGCTGCCAAACCAGATAGAATCCACGATATTGGGGCCATGTTCAGAACCACGCAGAATTCATACAAGGTGACATGCAGATGACCTTTCTCGACGAGCAGTCAGGGTCTGTTTCAGAGCGGATCGATCGGCGACGTCTGGTCCAGATCGCTGGATTGGCCGGGCTGGCAACAGTTGGCGTTGTCCGCCTCGGTGATCGGATCCTGGCGCAAGGGGGCGCAACACCACCCGTTGTTCCGCAGCTTCCTGCCAATATCACGCTGATCGCACAAGGTCTGGAGAATCCGCAGTATCTGGCAATCGCGGCTGATGGCAGGTTCATCGTCAGTGAAACCGGAGCATTCGAATCGGACACGATCGTCGCGTCGCCGGTAGCTGGTACGCCGGCACCGGCAGGCAGGGCCACCGTTCATGGCGAAACGGGACTGGTCAGTTCGGTAACACCGGACGGAACGCGGACAGTGATCGTCGACGGGTTGCCATCCTATCTCGCTGCGTCGGGCGCCAACGGTCCTGCTGGTCTGTCACTGGTCGAGGGCGGCGTGCTGGTCGTGACCGGTGGTGCTGGTGCGGCGATCAGCGACGTGACGCCGTATCCCAACGAAAACTCGCTGCTGAGGATCGATCTGGCAACCGGTGCGGTGACCAATATCGCCAACATCGGAGCCTACGAAACGGCGAACAACCCCGATGGATTCGCCATTTCCAGCAATTGCCGTGGGTTGGCCGTCGTTGAAGATGTCGCCTATGTCAGCGACGCTGGCGGCAACACGATCTATGCAATCGATCTGGCGACAGGCGAATTGCGTCCATTGGCTGTTATCCCAGGGATCCCGGTGGCGGAACCCAATCCTGAGCGGCAGGGTTTGAACGAAATCGATCCGGTACCGTCCGGACTGGCGGCTGCTCCCGATGGAACGCTGCTGGTTGGCTTTGTTGGCGGGGCGCCGGTGGCCTCCGGCTCGGCTGGCATTCTCAAGGTCGCGCTGGACGGAACTGTG
>JBBJOX010000164.1:0-6482 GCA_037724245.1 Thermomicrobiales bacterium
AGCCCATGCCGCGATATTCCTTGTATCGCTCGCCCTGGAACACGATGACATCGCCGGGGCTCTCATCCAGCCCGGCCAGCAGGCTGCCAAGCATCACGGAATCGGCACCGGCTGCAATAGCCTTGGCAATATCGCCCGAGTACTGGATACCGCCATCGGCAATCACGGGGATGTTGTAACGAGATGCAACGTTGGCAACTTCGTAGATAGCTGTGATTTGCGGTACGCCGGTTCCTGCAACAATACGTGTGGTGCAGATCGAACCGGGTCCCACCCCGACCTTGAGTCCTTCGGCACCGGCATCTATCAGAGCCTGGGCCGCCGCACCTGTCGCAATGTTGCCGGCGATGATCGGAACATTGAGTCTGCGGACGGTTCGACGAACGAATTCGATCACACCGCTGGAATGTCCGTGCGCGGTATCGATGATGAGGAGATCAACACCGGCAGCAACCAACGCATCGGCGCGATCGTCGGCATCCTTTCCGATACCGATTGCAGCTCCAACGCGGAGCCGTCCACGTTCGTCCTTGGTCGCGCTCGGATACTGGATTTTCTTCTGGATGTCCTTGACCGTAATCAGGCCGGTCAGATGTCCGCCTTCGTCGACCACCGGAAGTTTCTCGACCTTGTGCCGATGCAGGATTTCACTTGCCTGATCGAGTGTCGTGCCGTTGGCCGCGGTGATCAGGTTCTCCGATGTCATGACTTCGCGAATGGGCTGGCCATCATCGCGGATGAAGCGAAGGTCGCGATTCGTTAGAATGCCGACAAGTTTGTTGTTGTCATCGGTGATTGGCACGCCGGAGATGTGATACCGCTCCATCACTTCGAGGGCACTGGCAATCGACTCGTCCGGGCCAAGGGTGACAGGTTCGACGATCATGCCGGATTCGGAGCGCTTGACCTTGTCGATTTCCTGAGCCTGCTCCTCGATCTCGAGGTTGCGATGCACGATGCCGATGCCGCCCTCGCGGGCGATCGCGATGGCGAGTCGGGCTTCGGTTACCGTGTCCATCGCGGCGGAAACGATTGGCAGATTCAGCGTGATATCGCGAACGAATCTGGTGGCGGTCGAAACGTCGGCCGGCAGAATGTCGGACCGGGCAGGAAGCAGCAGCACATCGTCGAAGGTGAGACCAATACCGACGAACTTGTCGGGCCGCATCTGATTGCTGATTTCCTGTTCGGCGAGATTATCCTCGTCGACTATACGGTAAGCGAAACCAGGGTTGGATTGTGCGTTGACGAACTGGCCCATGGGTACCTTTCTGAAATCGTCGAAGTGAAATGACGATTGAAACCTGAAATGCGTTTCGGGTAAGGATTGAACGATGCTACGACGAGGTGACCTGCTTTGTGGCAGAGATCCCAAGCCGTGACAAAAGTTCGTCGGCAAATGTTTCGTAGGCAGTACCACCGCGCGAGGCGGGATCGTATTCAGTTATAGATTGGCCGTAACTCGGCGCCTCGGCGAGGCGAACCGATCGCGGAACGATCGTATTGAACACGCGCTCTCCGAAATACTTGCGTACCTCTTGCACAACGTGGCCGGAGAGCCTGGTCCGTCCATCGTACATGGTCATCAGAACACCAAGAACGTCGAGTTCGGGATTGAGGTGACGCTTGACCAGATCGACGGTTTGCAGGAGTTGGCCAACACCTTCGAGCGCCAGGAATTCGCACTGGATGGGAATCACGATCACGTCGGCCGCAGTCAGGGCGTTGACGGTCAGCAATCCGAGCGAAGGCGGGCAATCGACCAGGATCACGTCGTAGTCGCCGGTCGCATTGTCGAGCGCGGTTCGAAGCGCGTGCTCTCGATTGGGCATCCCGACGAGTTCGAGTTCAGCTGTCGCGAGTGTCGGTGTTGCGGCGCAGAGATCGAGATGTTCCCGAACATTGACGATCGCGACATCCGAAACAGAGCGGCCATCGAGCAACAGATCGAGTGTGGTTTCCAATGTCGAATTCTTGTCTACACCGACCGACGACGTGGCATTCCCCTGCGGATCGAGATCTATCAGCAGCACGTGGAGACCACGATTCGCCAGAATGACACTGGAGTTGACGGTGCTGGTAGTTTTGCCAACGCCGCCCTTCTGATTGGTAAACGCGACAATGCGGGCACGACGATCCGGGGAATTCGACAACAGATTTGAGCGGGACGAAACATCTGCTGAAGTCACTGCGGGATCCGTCGATTTGATGCGCGGGGGATTGAAAGGACTCTCTGTGGTCGGAACCAAAAGAGTTGGGGATGATCCTAGCAGATAGTCGCCGGTTCGCACCACCGGCTCAGAAGCCGTCCTTCACCACGGTTACGGAGGTTCCGAGTGGTGCCCACTCGTAGAGGAAGGTCGCGATATCCAGCTGCAGATTGACACAACCGTGACTCATCTGGTTGCCGAAGTTGTCGTGCCAGTAGGCTCCGTGCAGGGCCTCCGCCTGATAGTTGAAGTACATAACGTGAGGAACATCTTCGACTTCGTAGGTCGAGAGGCCCGACGTTTCAGCGGTTGCTTCACTCCCGGTTGCGACCACCTCACCAGTGTTCGAGGTGAAACCGGACATGGTTTGCGACGGGCGCTTGATTCGGACGTGGAAGTTGCCAACTTCTGTATCGTTTGGTGTCAGCCCCGTGCTGACGAGTGTTTCCAGAACCAGTTGTTCTCCCTGATAGGCGCGCAAGGTTTGATCATCGATGCTGATGACGATCGAACGACGACCGAACAGGTCCGATGTATCGACACCGTAGGGATTGGCAGATTCGACGAACATGTCTTCGGAATACGTGGGCATTGTTCCCTGGGAAACCGGTGTGGTGTCGATGCCGAACTGCTCCGGTGCTTCACGGGTCAGTGGCGCCATCCAGACCACGTCATTACTGGAGAGCAGCTGCCCGTTCTCGAAGTACTGGGTGGTGACTCCACGGGCCGAATGTGGCTGGCTGATTGGTTCGCCAAGATAGAACGGTCCCTCATGGCGGTCGTACCACGAAGCGAACTCACCGGAGAGGCTGAATCCGGTAGCGCTGCTGACTCTGCTGTCGGCAGTTTGGAGGGCATCGGTTCCCGTCAGCGGTGTGAACGCATCAGTTCTGCGATCGGCGGCAATCCGTCGTCCGTCTGCGCGGGTGACGTTTCGTTTGTCAATAACGGAAGCCCGGCCGATTGGCGCGAGGCGGATCCACGGGTCGTCGGTCATCGTCCAGTCCGGGTTGTACTGGAGGATTCCGCGTTCAAAGGCCTGACTGTACAGCCCGTTGGCAGCAGCATACGGTTCCGAAATCGGATTGCCGTAGACCGATGCCTGACCGTTGGCGCGCCAGTAATCAAGGATCATGCCTTCGACGGTATGGCCGGTCTGCTCCACGAATACAGTCATCTCGGTTTGACCGAACTCGACGGGGAAGAGCACCGGATTGAGGTCGTCGAGACCACTCGATCCGGAGAATGACGTCGTTTCAGCCGGTAGTGCAGAGTCCAGCGTCGGTTGGGCCACGCCCGTTTCGGCAATCGGATTTGCCAACGCCAACAGGAAGCAGGCAATCATCAGTTTCAGTCGCGCGGTTCGGCCCATGGTTGTTCGTTCCCAGTCCCAAAGATTCGTCGACCACGGGAGTTCGATCCGTCGTCAGGCTCACTTCAGGAAACTGTAGCACGATCAGGTAGCTGCTTCAGGATCCGTTCAGGTAGCCAACGCGCGACGAACGGATCTGATCTGGTCGACCAGCATGGCGGCGGCTCGTGCACTGGCCTCGGCGAAGTCGCCACCGGGACTGGCATACAGAACGCTGCGGGAAGCCGAGGCGAGAATTCCATCGCCAGACGAGGTGAGACCGGCGACGAGCGAATCCTTGAGGGATCCGCCCTGTTCGCCAATTCCAGGTACGAGGTACCAGAGTTCCGGGGCATGCTGGCGAATCTGCTTGAACGTGTCTGGCCAGGTTGCGCCCACGACAAGGCCGATCGAGGCCGGGTAGCGATCGTTCCATATGGCGGACTGGGAGGCCACTTCCTCAAAGAGGCGATGCCCGGATTCCAGTGTTTGATCCTGAAACTGACCGCTGCCCGGATTGCTGGTTTTAGTCAGCATGAACACACCCTTGCTGGCGTTCGTGAAATACGGCGCACAGGCATCCTCTCCCATATATGGTGCGATCGTGATTGCATCGACATCGAGCTCATTGAACCAGGCACGGGCGTAGTGCTCGGCGGTGGCCCCCATGTCGTTGACCTTGCAATCGAGCACGATCGGAATGTTCGAAGGGATATCGGCGCAAACCTGATACAGCGTGTCGAGCCCTTCACGCCCAAGGGCGAAAAAGAAGGCTAGGTTCGGCTTGAAGGCAAGGGCCATGGAAGATGTCGCGGCGATGATCTCCCGACTGAACTCAACGACTCCAGCCGGCGTTCTGGCGATCGCATCGGGCAGGCGATTGAGGATGGGATCGAGTCCGATACAGAGCAGCGAATCGATCTCGCGGGCGCGGTTTGAGAGGCGTTTATCGAATGTGGATGTGGCTGTCGTTGTAGCGATCAAGGTGGTTGCTCCGTGGCGACGCTGTCGAACTGACGTGATGATAGTAAAGTGATCGGGACAATCCGGCAACGGAACGAATGCATATGCGAACGTACGCATAGCTGTGACAATCGGGAACAGGTTTTCGCCTCTCTTCCAAGGTGGTAGACTCCAGTCAACAGGAATGTACGGACACTGCAATCAGCATTGCAGGCAGGGCGACCGTGTGGCGCTGTCGATCGTGTCGGGCGAAACGACCTGGGCTGGTGATTTGAGGTTGGAGCATTTCGTCGTGGCTGAACGCGCAGGAACAACAGTCGCCACTATGGCTGGAACAGGGCAGGATCGCCTCTGGGCGGGTCCGGTTCCGACGTTGGCTGACGTCTTCAAGGCGCGCCGAATCATCCGACCGTATCTCGATCCTTCGCCCATGATTCGCTCCGAATCGATTTCCGAGCTGCTTGGCTGCAACGTCATTCTCAAATGTGAATCGTTACTCCCGACCGGGGCATTCAAGGTGCGCGGTGGGATCAATTTTATGAGCCGCCTGAGCAGCGAGGAATTGCAGCGCGGAGTTGTCGCTGCATCGACCGGCAATCACGGTCAGTCGATTGCCTACGCGGCCCGCTTGTTTGGAGCCAACGCTTCGATCTTCGTTCCATTGGAGGCGAATCCGCTCAAAGTCAGTGCGATGAAGAAACTCGGTGCTGAAGTGATTGCTTCCGGCGACGATTTCGACGGGTGCTTTGCGGCCGCGCAGATTCACGCCGAGGCGACCGGTGCTCTCTTCATCCATTCGATGAACGAACCTCATCTCGTCGCCGGCGTCGGCACGTACGCGCTGGAACTCATGGAGTTCGAGCCTGATCTGGATGTCATTTTCACGCCGGTTGGTGGAGGGAGCGGGCTTTGCGGATCGTTGATCACGGCCAAGGGAATCAATCCGGCGGTGACTGTTTACGGTGTGCAGGCGAGTGGCGCCCCGGCGGTTCACGATTCGTGGAAAGCCCGCAGGTTGATCAAAACGGAACGGGCCGACACCTTCGCCGAAGGCATCGCAACCCGGGAAGCCTTCGAACTCCCGGCCGATGTGATCTGGTCGATGGTCGATGACATCATGCTGGTTTCCGATATGGAGATGAAACGGGCAATTCTGACGTATCTCGAACGAGCACGAATGCTTGTGGAAGGAGCTGGCGCAGCTCCGCTGGCCGCGGCTTACGCCAGGCGTGAGGGATTGCGCGGCAAGAACGTGGCACTGATTGTATCTGGCGGAAATTTGACTCTGGATGTTCTGGCGTCGGCAATGAATGAGGAGAAGGCACTGTGAGTAGCTGGATTGAACGACTCGCAGGAAAAAGTCGACGCGGTGGTAGTGGAGTATTGCTGCAGATAGGCCGGGAAGTGGTCGGGCGCCGGCGCTCGATCCAGGGCGCAATCAGCGAAGTTCGGCATCCGGCAGTGCTCGATGCGCTCTCCGATGACGACTTCCGGATCCTCGATGAATTCGTCGAGGAGCGGATCGGTTCCGATCGGGAGTTTGCCCAGGTTCTGGCGCGGTTGACGCACGCTGCCGCCCACGCCAAGGGTTTCGATCGGCAGACGGTGGACGCAGCGTTGCGTCTGGACGGTTTGTTGCCCGCCGATGATCCCGCCAACGAACGTGAGAAGCTGCTGCGCGATGCCTACAAGGCCGCCCAGCGTTCCGGTTACGTGCAGGGTGGTCGTCGGTCGATCGCCCGCCTCGGCCAGCAAGCAGCCACGACTGGCGATACCGAACGTGCCCGGGTTTTGCTGACCCAGCAGGTTGAACTCGGACCAGAAGACCACGACAGCCGCGACGAAGTCGAATCAGCCACGTTGCTGGGCGACATTCTGCATCGCGATGGCGATGTCGAGGGTGCGCTGACAATGTACCGCCGGGCGGAGTTGTCGTCCGATCGTCTGAATTACCCGCG
>JBBJOX010000165.1:0-6384 GCA_037724245.1 Thermomicrobiales bacterium
GTATTCGCCAACCAATTGCCAGAATAGCGCCCCTCTGTCCGGAAAGAGATCGGCCTGTCGCGTCGTCACGATGTACATCGGCCGATCGGGTCCCTGAATGACCGACAGAATTTCAGAGTACGAGTTGGGCAGTGCCTTCAATTCCTGATCGTAGAGATGCCGGTAGGCGGGTGGTCGATCGGCCAGATAGTAGATCGCGGCCTGATCGAAGGCAACGAAAATCGTGGTTTCCGGTTCCGTGTGCGTCTGAAGATATTCGGCGACATCATCCTGTGCGGGGTATCCAACGTGCCCGAAGAGGGCACTGGTAATCGATTCGACATCGCGAACTCCGGCAAACAGGACCGAGTAGGGTGTCATCAGGAGACCAATCATGATTGCGGCGAACATGCGTCGGTCCCATTTCGGCAGGGCGTGGAACAGGCTGGCAGTGGCCCGGGCAAACCAGATCGAAAATGGCGCGGCCATCTGAATCAGGTAGTGGGGCCACCAGTCCCCACCCATCGCAATCCCGGCGAGACAGCCGAGTGCCCAGAGTCGAATCAGGAATCCGACCTGATCAGTGGGCCGGGAGAGCGACATCACGGTTTGACCCTGGGCAGGCACCACGTGAAGATTCTGATCCGGGTGTTTGAGTTTCGGCAGATGGGGATGTGGAGCGTAGGCACAGGCAACGTACCCGCGGTGGAGCCGCTCGCGATACTTGATGATCAACATCACGGCCAACGCCAAGGCCAAACCCCAGAGACGTTCTACCAGATTGACGATTCCCTTGAAATGACCCTGGAGGGTGGTGGAAGCGCTGCTCTGCGATGTCAGCCGGTATTCGATGGTGGCGTAGATGAAATCGTTCCAGCCGAGATACCAGCCGTGAATAAGGCTTGGTATCCCGATCACCGCGAGGCCGAGCGACATCCAGCCAATGCGTTTCAGAATGTCCCGCAGCGGTGTCGGTTCGATCAACAGCATGAACACGGCAGCGACAGGCATCATCACGATTGCCGAAGGCTTGAGCTGGATCGAGATTCCGGTCATGATCCCGATACCAAGCAGGTGCCAGATTCGCCATCCCCGTTCCCAGGATCTGAGCAGCAACCAGGCGGTAGCGGCAGCAGGCAATCCCATGAAAATTTCGGCATTTGCGGTGTACCCCTCGATATTGGGTACCGAGGAAAAGAACGCGAAGCAGGCAGCTGCGTAGAGGGCGACACCGGGACTTACCCAGTGTCGCGCGATCAGCCAGACCATGATGCTGGTCAAGGCACAGGCAATCCAGGCCGCGAGGCGGAAAGCGACGGTATCGGTACCAAGCGTTTCGAAAATAGCCTGATACAGAATAAATATGCCTTGGGGACGGCTGATCCAGAGGTCCTGATAGAGCTCTCCGGTGCCTTCGAACCAGCCGCGTGTGGCGAAGGCGTAACCGCCTTCATCGGCAATCATCGCGACGCGAAAGAATGGCAGACGCAGGGCGAGACTCAGGAGCAGTGTTGCACTCAGCCAAAGGATCTCGGCAAGAGAAACGGATCGACCCACGTCTGGCGCGGGGATGGCTGAACCATCTGCGTTACGGCCACCGGCGGAAGTCATGGCCAGTCGGGTCTTGTCTGGCGGAATGATTCAGCGCGGGTGGGCACGTGTTGACCTCGATCTTGCGGACTGACAGTGGCGCGAACGTTCCGGGGCTCGTGATGGTTTGGTGTGGCAAGTATAGAAGGTTCGGGTCAGCGAACAGGTCAGCCCCGGGATGTACTGACCGATCCCTGGAGCATCATCGGCGTGGTGGGACTGGTGCTCCCGGCGGACGGCTCGATTGAGATGCCCAATCCGCCGAATGACCCGACATCTGCGGGAATGAGCAGGAATCCGCTGCCGTTGGCGTCGATCGGAAATGTTCCTCCAGCCACTGGCGGCGTCTCATCGCTGACGAAATACCACAGCTGCAAGGCCTGGCCCTCTGCAATCGGCTCGAGATTCACGACATTCAGGACCCCGGACCCGGTCAAAGGCATGAATGCGGTGCCACTTCCACGTTCCGGGCCGTTGGGCGTGGCATTCAGACGATAGGCGATGGCGTTGGTTTGGCTGGTTTGCTGGGCCATCTGCATTTGCGCCTGCTCCAGGTTGGCCTCGGCGGCGTCCTTGTCGTCACGCTGACCGAATCCCCACCAGATCGAACCAAGCAAGGCGATCAGCAGGACGGCGATACCAATGAGCGGGAGGAGCTGTCGCTGCATCTCCGAAGGGCGGTTGCGCTGGGGAATCATTGATGAGCCTTTCGCTTTGATGCGGTCCTGGTCGGTAACTCAACGACACATGGTATCGCACCGGCGTTCAAAATCGATCGCGAAACGGGTCGGCAGTGCTGTGTTGATTCCCATGTACGAACGCAGTCTGATACTATGCTACCTATCAATCTCCCGTGATTGACCTATCCGCACGAAAGCTGCATGGGCGATGGACCGAGGAACGGTTTGTTAAGGTTTGTGCAGTGTCTGGTGCTTCCAGGTAGGACTCAGCGTCACAGGATGGAGCAGATCGGAATGGCCTGCGCGTCCCGAAATCGATCTGTATCCCGTTGGTATCAGGTACAGAGGGAGAATACTCATGCGACATTCAGTTTCCGGTGAGCGGGCGAATCGAATTCTTCGAGCGCGTTCTCTCACGGCACTCCTGCGCTTGTGGGCAAGCGTGGCCATTGCCCTTGGGCTCCTTGTAACCGGGATGGGCCCTACGTCGGCCGGCCATGCGTTGCAGGATTCGACTCCGGAAGGAGAGGAAGTTGTCGAAGACGAGGCGACCGAAGAAGCAGAGGAGCCAGCCGAATCCGATCAATCGGGCAGTGCCGGCCCATCGGCCGATCTTTCCCTGTCCGAAGGGCAGCCGGCAGTCCTGTCGCAGGGACTGGCGTACGTCACCGAAGGTGAAAAGGTCTGGACTGTCAGCGAAGTCGAGGTGCCCACGGTTGCGGACGCGACGTCCGAGGCCGGCGGAGCCGCGATCTGGCTCCAGCGTGAAGGCGCAACGGTCATTCGGAATGACGTCACTGGCCGACGGGCAAAAATCGAACCGGGTGAATCGTTCTTCCGGGCTGCCGACGATGCGTACACGTTGTCTGCGGACGGATCGTCTTCCACGCTGTGGCGATTCGAACTCGTCGATGTCGATGCAGCCGATCCTGATGCCTTCTATGAAGGTCGGGTTATCGAAGGACTGAGGGAGGCTGTCTACGATCTCGAAGTCACACGGTTCATCCTCGAGCCGGGTCAATCTGCCGAGCTGCCGGAGTACAACGACACTGGTTTGACCATGGTTCTATCCGGTGAAATCGAAGTTCGTGGCGAGGACACCCCCGCAGCGTCGTTGAGTGACGGGGATGGGCAGACGATGTTGCCGGGACAGGGGTCGGCAACGGTCGAGAACAGTGGATCTGAACCCGCCATGTACCTCTTCGTCGCCCTCGGCGATGAAGTGTCGGACGAGACGTCGGGTGCTGGAACTGCAAGTCAACCAGCCGAACCGGAAGAAGAACCAGCCGAAGAACCAGCCGAAGAACCGGCTGAAGAACCCGAGACCGAACCCGAAGTCGAAGTGACACCCAACACCGATGTTGTGGAAACACCCGAAACCGAAGTTGGAGAAGAACCAGTCGAGGGAGATGGCACCACTACATCGATCAATGTTTCGGCGATCGAGGAAATCTATATCGTCGTCACAGTCGATGGGGTGACCGCCTATGACGGTTCGCTGGCGGCTGGACAGAGCACCGGAGCCATTGTCGGTACCGAATTCTCGGTCTACACCTCGAGCGGAGTGAACACGCAGTTTACGAATGCCTGCGACGTCACCTTCAGCATGGGCTCAGAAACTGGCGAGGCGACGTACTTCCTGACTGCCGACGCGGAGAGTTGTGCTCCGTAGCGAGTCCTGCTGATGTGTAACGCCCAAACCGCCACTCCATGTGGCGGTTTGGGCGTTTTTAATAGGTGGTTGACGAGCATGGTGCATGGGAACGAACATGTATCTGGAATGGCTGGTAGGCAAAGTTCGGAAAGTGTTGGCTTTCTGGTCACCAATGGCATTCGGGAGGGTCCAGGATGAGGGAGACACTGCAGGATTTCAAGACGTTCGTGTTGCGCGGTAACGTGATCGATCTGGCGATTGCGGTCGTCCTCGGTGCTGCATTTGGTGCTGTGGTCACCGCGCTGGTCACCGGTATCTTCACCCCGCTGATTGCCGTGATCATTGGATCACCGGATTTCAGTAACATGGGATTCACGATTCGCGACAGCAAGTTCGAGGTTGGAATGGTACTGAATGCAGTACTTTCGTTTGTCTCAGTTGCGGCCGTCATCTTCCTCTTCGTCGTGAAGCCAATGAACCTGTTGATCGAACGAACGCGGAGAGCACCTGCCACAGTCGATCCAACCACGAAAAAGTGCGATTACTGCCTGTCGGAGATTCCAATGGGGGCATCACGGTGTGCGTTCTGCACGTCGGACCTGGTGGCGGCATCCGTCTGATCCATTCATCATCCTATACGAGAAAACCGGAGGGTTGGCAACTGCCAACTCTCCGGTTTTGTTGTGTCGTTAGATGATGCACCCGGATGCGGGCAGTCTTTGGCTCAGCAGGCAATGCTCGACGTAGCGGCATTCACCGGTACGAGATGCCCTTCGCTGACGGCGATCTCGACCTGTTCGGCGAAGGCACTGATTTCGCGGCCGGTCCCAGTGCGTAGTGTGACGTGAAGGAATCCGAATCGGTCGCGAACAAGGCGTGCCACCGTCAGCGATTCCTCGGGCAGCATCGAGCCGAACGTCGCTTCGAAGCGCTGGCCCGGAGCAAGGAACGTCGTGACGAATGTTTTGTCGGAATGAGTGGCAACCATGAACTGTTCTCCTGAAATTCTCTGACGCATCATTGCGCAAGGAATGGACGAGGAAGGAGAGGATGCAGTTTCGACCGATCCCGGGCGCCGCTGCAGTGGTCCTCGAAGGACCGGCCGCTTCCAACCGAATCTCGCAGGTCGCAGATGCATATCGCCGCATCGGTTTCGTGAGAGATTTCACACACTATTGCAATTCGGTTGCTGAATGTCAATAGGGCACACATGAATCAGGTCGTGGCAAGGTGCGGCGTCACCTGAAAACATGTTCCCCATCATGATGCACAGGCGTTGCAAACCGGAATGATCTCCGTGTCAGAGTTGCGTGATCCGGCTAGAATACCGGGGACTATTCACGCGGTTGGCCTCGGCCCCGCCTCGTATCCGGGAATCAGTATTTATGAGTGATGTACAGGCGATGGCACCCATGTCCGAAAGCAGGGTGAAAGCGGTTATTCAGGACTATGTGGCTCTGACGAAGCCAGGGATCCTGACGCTGCTCCTGGTGACGACCCTTGGTGCGATGCTGATCGCACAGCGGGGAGTGCCGAGTCTTGATCTGGTGGTGTTCACGATGCTCGGTGGGCTGCTCTCGGCTTCCGGTGCAAATGTGATCAATTGCTATATCGATCGCGATATCGACGCGCTGATGGCAAGAACGCGCAAGCGTGCCACGGCGTCTGGCCGGATGCAGGCGAACACAGCGCTGATCTACGGACTGACGCTGACGGTTGCCGGTGTGTTGCTGCTTGGTTTTGCCGTGAACTGGCTGGCGGCGCTGCTGTCGCTGGCCGGCAATCTGTACTATGTCTTCGTCTACACGCTCTGGCTCAAGCGATCGACGCCTCATAACATCGTGATCGGTGGTGCGGCCGGCGCGGTTCCTCCATTGGTGGGCTGGGCAGCGGTAACGGGTTCGCTTTCCGCTCCGGCATGGATTCTTTTCGCGATTATTTTCTACTGGACTCCGCCACACTTCTGGTCGCTGGCGCTGCTCAAGGCCGGCGAGTACGGCCGGGTCCAAGTACCCATGCTTCCGAACGTGTCTGGCGAAGCCGAGACTCGCAAGCAGATTTTCCTGTACACGATTTTGCTGACTGCTGTCGCCCTGCTGCTGGTTCCGTTCGGCATGAGCTGGTTGTATCTCGCCGGAGCGGTCGTACTGAATGGCTACTTCCTGTTCCTCGTCTGGAAGCTGCTCAAGGATCCGAGCAAGGCACGGGCACGGACTTCATTTTTCTATTCGATCTGGTACCTGGCCGGAATGTTTGCTGTCATGGTCGCCGATCGGCTCGTGCTGGCCTGAGACCACGCTCATGGTTGGTCATAGGGCACAAACGGTACATACACCACGGCAGAGACCAGCTCTGCGTCTACCATTCACTTGACGATCCGGCCGCGGATCAAGTCGGAGGCGGGTGCTCCACGGAGAAACGTCAGGCTTCGGAAGTCAGAACGCTGAGCAGGGAATCCTCCGGGATCGCGGTTGGTACCGA
>JBBJOX010000166.1:0-1588 GCA_037724245.1 Thermomicrobiales bacterium
GGAAAACCGAGGCCTGGGTCGTCTTCGACAAACCGCCAGTCGGGTTTCAGCCTGTGATGCACTGGAAGGACGTGGTCGGCCTCGCCGACGAGGATTTCAAGCGATACGAGGAGCATCGTCGATTGATCAGAATCGTCACCGAGGCAGAGTATCGCGACGCGTTCGCCACACACTGGGAGTCACTGCTGTACCCTGCGCTTGGTGGAATAGGATAGAAAAGTTCATGAATCACGACCCACTGGACGATCAGACATCGGGCAATGCCACACCGGATCCGCGCGGGTTCCTCGCACTGTCACTGTTACTGGCCTTCGCAGTGATGATGGGACTCATCGTCTTCGCGCTCATTCTCTCGGCGACCTGACACCGACTCCCCGACAGCGAAACGGGACAGGGGAGTTTCCCCTGTCCCGTCCATCGATCGAGTTTCGTCCTAGAGATTGGTCGGGATGTGCGTTGTCGCGCCTTCGGATGCCTGGGTAACGGTCGCGGCGTACTTGGCCATGACGCCACTGGTGTACTTGGGTGCCGGCTTCGTCCACGCGGCGAGACGAGCGGCAATTTCATCGTCAGAAAGTTCGACGTTCAACCCGCGATTGTCGACATCGAGCACGATCATGTCGCCCTCATGCACGGCGGCGATCGGACCGCCGATCGCCGCCTCCGGTGAAAGATGCCCCACCATCACGCCACGGGTTGCCCCGGAAAAGCGACCATCGGTGACCAGGGCGACCGTGTCGCCAAGCCCCTGACCGACGAGCGCGCCGGTAACACCGAGCATTTCCTGCATGCCTGGCCCACCGACCGGACCTTCGTAGCGGATCACCACGATGTCTCCGGCATAGACCTTGTTGTCATACACGGCGTGCAGGGCATCGTCGGCAGAGTCAAAGACCCGGGCCGGGCCACGCTGATACCGACGCTCGTAACCAAAGAGCTTAACGACGGCACCATCCGGGCAGATGTTGCCTTTCAGGATGTGCAGACCACCGGATTCCTTGATCGGATTGGCAACTGTTCGGACAACTTCCTGCCCGACTGTTTCGACAGCCATGTTCGCTTCTTCGATCATGGTTCGTCCGGTCGGGGTGATCGCGCTGCCGTCGATGAATCCACCGTCGATCAGTCGCTTGGCGACAACACCCGTGCCACCGGCCTTGTCCAGATCGGCGGCGGCAAACCGGCCCGACGGCATCAGATCGGTGATCAATGGGGTTCGCCGTGAGATGACATCGAAATCGTCGATCGTCAGCGGGATATTGGCTTCGCGAGCGAGCGCCAGCAAGTGAAGCACACCATTGGTGGAGCCACCACTTCCGGCAATTCCGGCGATCGCGTTCTCGAAGGCGGCGCGGGTCAGAAAATCCAGCGGCCGAACATTGCGCTGCAGCAGATCCATGATGATCGCGCCGGATCCCCGACCGACATCGTCCTTGCGGGCATCGACGGCCGGCGCGTTGGCTGATCCAATCGGAGAGAACCCGATGAACTCCATCGCCATGGCCATCGTGTTGGCGGTGAACTGTCCGCCACAAGCACCCGCACCCGGGCATGCCTTGTCCTCGATTTCGCGAAGTTCGGCTTCGGT
>JBBJOX010000166.1:1598-6363 GCA_037724245.1 Thermomicrobiales bacterium
TCCGGCCCGCCTTGAACGCGCCGATCGCTTCATAGACGTGCTGGATCGTGATTTCCTTGCCCTGATACTCACCCGGGAGAATCGTTCCTCCGTAGAGTATGAAACTCGGTACATTGAGCCGGGTCAACGCAATCGAGAGTCCGGGCAGGGTCTTGTCGCAGGCTCCGAGGGCAATGATGCCGTCAAACATGTGACCGCGACCGACGAGTTCAACCGAGTCGGCAATGACTTCCCGCGAGATCAGCGAGGTTTTCATGCCTTCGGTGCCCATCGTCACACCATCGGAAATCGCGACGGTGTTGAACTCCATCGGCGTTCCACCGGCCGCGCGCACGCCTTCCTTGACGTGTTTTGCCAGCCGCCGCAGGTTGAAGTTGCAGGGCATGGTCTCGATCCAGGTGTTGGCAATGCCAATCACCGGCTTCTTGAGATCATCCTCACTGAACCCGATACCACGAAGCATCGATCTGGCGCCAGCTCGTTCGACACCGTCATAGAGTATGCGACTGTTGAACCGGGTATCGACTTCGTGCCGACCGTTTGAACCGGTGCCGTTTGATTCTGAACTCATACAACCTCCATCCGAATGACCCATCGCGCGATTTGCCGACCGGACGTATCATGTCGCGAGAATCGCCGTTGACATGATATTTCGCGACTGGTGATTTTCGCTTGCTGGTTAATTGAGAAGAATTGTCAATCTGCGAGGCAGAATTGGCAAGAGTCGAACGACCCGGCTGCCGGAATCATCTGTCGTCCTGTGTTCGCTACGTATCAGCAGCAAAGAGAGGCCCCGCCCATGACCGAGCAACTCGCATCCACTCAGCAGCGTTGGTTCGGGATCCAGAATCGCCAACGATGGACCTGGCAGGAGCAACGCGATCGCTGGAGCTGGTTCGAGGAACTCGATTTTGATAGCCTCTGGATTACCGACCACCTGGTGCCGACGTCCGGCCCCGAAGGTCCCTACTTCGAAGCCTGGACCCTGCTGAGTGCACTGGCAGTAACGACGCAGCGAGCCAGGATTGGCGTGCTGGTCAGCAGTAACACGTTTCGGCATCCGGCCGTGCTCGCCAAGCAGGCCGTCACCGTCGATCACATTTCCGGAGGTCGGCTGGAACTTGGCGTCGGCGCCGGCTGGTATCTGCCAGAGCACGAGATGTTCGGGTTGACCTTTCCACCAACGGGCGAACTCGTCGACCGGTACGCCGAAGCACTGGATTTGCTCGATCGCTACCTGCGGGCCGATACCACGACGTTCGAGGGCGAGTACTACTCCCTGAAAAACGCGCCAAACCGCCCCCTGCCGGTGCAGCAACCACGACCACCGCTGATGCTCGGAGCTCACGGCCCACGCATGATCCGGCTCTGCGCCCGCTACGCCGATACCTGGAACTCGCGTGGCACCACCGCCGAAATCCGCGACCGGAACGATCAGCTCGATACAGCCTGTGCCAAAATTGGCCGGGATCCCAACGACATTCGCCGCTCCCTGCTCTACGTGGAAAGCCAGATGCAGGACGAGCATCCCTGGGACTCGGTCGATGCCTTCACCGATTTCATTGGCCGCTTCACTGATGCGGGGATGCGCGAATTCCTGTTGCAACCACCCGATCCCGAACATTACGGATTGCTGGAGCGGATCGCCACCGAGGTTATTCCCGGCATGAAGGAATCGCTTTAGGCGGGTACCGAGGTCCCGGCCGGGGACTCGCCACGTATACTTGGGTGAACACGGGACCAGGTCGGTAACCAGTGACTCGAAAGTCGCCTAGCGGAGCATGTATCCACAATGGGCCTCGCAGAACTTCTGCTCGCTCTTCTCAATATTCTCAGCATTCTACTGATCGCTCGGGCATTGTTTTCGTGGTTCGATCCACGATTCACCTCAAGTATCGGAAAGTTGCTCTTTCAGGTCACTGAACCGATCATCGCCCCGATCCGTCAGGTCATCCCGCCACTTGGCATGGTCGATCTGTCGATCATGGTGACGCTGTTTCTGTTGATCATTTTGCGCGAGCTGATTTCGCGGGCATTGGTGTAGATCGGGCAGAACGGAACCGATTCTGGACCGAATTCGGCTGATACCGTACATTCATGAAAGCACTTGCGCGCGATCCCGGTTGTGGTCGCCAGCCCACGGGAGTCACGTATGTTCATTCGGATCATTTCCACGTTTGCGATGCTCGGACTGATGAGCTCCGGGTACTCCTCGAAAAACGACAACGATGAGGAAACAATGGGCGGAGAAGGGATGTCTGGCATTTTCGTTGCAGTCACCCTGATCGCGCTGATCGTCCTCGTCGTCATCATCGGGCTCGCGGTGATGTCCCTGACCGGGCAATTCGAATCCGAGTTTGCCGATCCGGTCACCTAGATCAATCGACCAGAAATAACGTCGCAGCGACCGGAACACATGTGTTCCGGTCGTTTCCATGTTCAGGGCGAAACATCGAACCCGAGGAGTTCCATCAACGCGAGGGCATTGGTCGACGTCGCGATGCCAGAGCGTAACTGGTAGTCGAAGTGCATGTCAGGTGGACGAACCGTTCGATCGAACTGCTCGGCGAAGTGAACCGGAACCGCCATCTTCGCCAGATCAGGCTGTTCGAAGAGTTCGAGATCATGACTCGAAACTGCGCCGATAGCCCTCGCACCGGCCAGCGATGTCATCACCTGGCGTGACGCGATCTGCCGCTCCGCAGTGTTGGTGCCTTGCAGTATTTCGTCGAGCAGATAGAGAACTGTCTGATCATCAGTCTCCTTCGCCGCATCGACCACCGACTTCAACCGGAGAAGTTCGGCCATGAAGAACGAGACTCCACGCTCGATCGAATCCTCGACCCGCATGCAACTGCGAATATCGAGCGACGGCAAGGTCATGCGATCGGCCGCAACCGGAGCACCGACCCGAGCCAGAACAGCATTGACTCCCACAGCCCGAAGGAGCGTGCTCTTGCCAGACATGTTTGATCCAGTAACGAACAGGATCGTTGCCTGCGGACCAACCGTGACATCGTTTCCAATCGCTTCGGGGTCCGCGATCAGCGGGTGACGCAGGTTCTCCGCGTTCAGGGAACTCAGATCGTTATCGAGCACGGGGAAAGCCCACTCCGGATGATCGTGATCCAGCACGGACAGCGCTGCCAGTGATTCCCATTCCGCTGTCGCATCGATCCAGCCCCGAATCTTCCGTCCCGACCGGGCCTTCCAGTGCTCCATCACGGACAACACATTGACGTCCCAGAGGAACACCATCTGCATCGGAACATAGAGCAGCGTTCCGGAGGGGATCACCAGGCTGCAGACCCGACTCAGCTGACTGGTACTCGCCGAAGCATCGCCATCGGCCAGCCTGGCCCGGAGGGTCTGGAGCACAGGAGCATCCGCCGGTGTCGAACTGATCGTTTCGAACATCTCCACATACCCGGTCAGCTCCCGATAGAGCGGAGCAATGCGTCGAATCTGCAGCGACGCACCAGTGCCGATCGTTTGCGACACACCAACCTGAATCACCAGCGGCAGGAGCCAGAAGGGAAAGGCAAGTACACCAGTCCACTGCAGGATCATGAGCGTCGCCGTCACCACCGGACTTATCCGGGCAAACCACGTGAGCCAACCAGGTGTAACGTTTTCATCCTCCCCTTCCGACCATTCCAGCAATGACGATGGTGCCGAAAGATGCCCGGAACGGTCGACAGCAACCGACTCCACCCGCTGCCGAGCGTCGATCGCGGACGCGAGTTCCTGCACCGCGACTTGCCGATCCCTGATATCAACGACACGGGTGGTTGCCGTGAGCGCTGTCAGCAGGTGATTCCAGCCACCATCACTCACCGGTGTCCCGATTCGGCGCAGGAGCGAGGCATCACCGACGATATTGAGATCCCAGGCAAAGGGGTGCTCTCGCGTTACATCGTGCTCGAAGGCATCAGGGAGCTCGCTCCAGCGCAATGCGAATCGGGCGAGGCCGCGACGATTGACTTCGATCATGCGGCCAATCGCGTCTCGTTGGCGGCGCAGTACCGAGTGACGTCGAATCAGCCAGAATAGTCCGCCGAGTTCCACCACGAGCAGGCCGATACTCCACACGTGGCGCTGCTGCCAGTACCACCACAGCGTCGCGCCGAGAACCACAACCAGCGCCAGTCGGAGATTGGCGACAGTGCTCCATCTCCGCGAGATCTCTGCGTAGTCAGTTGTGAACGCCTCGATCCGGGACTGATAGCGTTCGTGAGTCTGCTTGGACGGTTCGGCGGATGGTATAGGATTACCCTCGTTTACAATCAGGCACCTCCGCGCTGGAGGTTCGTTTCGTGGTTGCAAGACTAATCGAAAAGCCGTACCTGATTTCGACTCGTCCGGGGACCACGCATGTCAAATGATTTCCAGACAGCCCGCTGGTACGATGCGATCTACGCCAACATTGCCAACTATCCCCGGACTGCCGAGATAATTGAATCGATCGCTCGCCGGGATGCTTCACCGGATCGGCTGTCGCTGCTCGATGTCGCATGTGGCACAGGCCGATTGATCGAGGAGCTGTTGCTTCGGGGATCCTGGGATGTCCAGGGGCTCGATCTCGACTCACGTATGCTGGCTGTAGCCCGGGAACGTCTGCCCAATGTCACGTTCCACGAGCAGGACATGGTCGAGTTCGATCTTGGCCAGATGTTCGATGTGATCACGTGCCTTGGATCGTCGTTACCGGCAGTTGGAACACGTGATCGTTTGACGCAGGCGATCTATCGCTTTGCCCAGCATC
>JBBJOX010000167.1:0-6353 GCA_037724245.1 Thermomicrobiales bacterium
TCACAGGAACCGGAAAATCCAGTTCGGAGTTTGCCGATCTCCTGTTGAAGGACTACGGAGTGGCCGGCATTGCCGGGACGAGTTTCGGAGCTGCCGGCGAAGGCTACCTCCGCTTGTCCTACGCCAATTCGGAAGCCAATCTGAGCAAGGCACTCGATCGGATCTCCACCGCAGTCAAGGATCTCGAAGTACATGCGGCGATCTGAGACCAGATCAGTTCCTTGAATGACACGTTGATGCTCGAAGTGAAGGAATGAACCGTGCCACTTGTCCGCTATTCCACATCCGCCTCAGAATCTGCCCGTCTCGGCCTGATCGATGGTGGCGGTGTTATCGATGTTGCAGCGGCGGGTGGTCCGGCGTCGTTACGCGAGGCCCTGCAACTCCCGAAGGAGCAGCTGGAGGCTGCTCTAACGTCGGTTCGGGCCAGTGCGCGCAGCCCGCTGACGTTAGATATGGTGACGTTGCACGCACCGATCGACGAGCAGGAAGTCTGGGCATCCGGCGTTACCTATTTGCGCAGTCGCGATGCACGCATGGAAGAATCAACGCAGAAGGATGTCTACGACACTGTCTACGATGCGGCGCGACCGGAAATCTTCTTCAAGGCGACTCCGGGCCGAACCGTCGGTCCTGATCAGGCGATCGCAATTCGCGGCGATTCGACCTGGGATGTTCCGGAACCGGAACTGGCTCTGGTGATCAATGCGCACGGCGATGTAGTTGGCTACACCGTCGGCAACGATATGTCGTCGCGTTCGATCGAGGGCGAGAACCCGCTCTACCTGCCGCAGGCGAAGATGTATTCGAAATGTGCCGGTTTGGGACCATGGATTTCGTTGACGTCGGAAGTGGCCGATCCGCGGAATCTCGATATCACGCTGACGATCGAGCGCGGTGGCAAGATCCACTTCGAGGGGACGACATCGACCAGCCAGATTCACCGAACCTTCGAGGATCTGGTGGGATACCTTCAGCTGCACAACGAGTTCCCGAATGGTGTGGTGCTGATGACCGGTACCGGGATCATTCCGCCGCTCGAGTTCACCCTGGAAGATGGCGATCTTGTCAGCATTGCGATTACGGGAGTGGGGACGTTGCGCAATCCGGTGATCCGGCTCAGCTGAATCAGCGGCGGGGCTTCTGTGATCGTCCGGACCGGTACCAGAATGTCAACGAGACGATCGCCCAGACGATGATTCCAACGATGATCCCGAGTGCTGGCCGACCGGTGGTGACGGCGATGACGAGAAACCCCATCACTCCCGGCACCAGGCCGGTTCCGATCGCGAAACCGACACGCTGGCGATACTCTTCCATTCAGGACATCCTCGTGTTCATTTCGACGAACAGGGCATCGGGCATCAGCAGACTTTGCCAGATGTCGTAGGCATCGAGATCGACCTGCGATGCCAGCCAGGCCGAGAGAATTCGGCCGTGACTGACAAGTACCGGCAGCTCATCCTTGCCGAACTCCCGAACCACGAGGTCGAACCGATGGGCCGCTGCGCGCGAGGATTCGTTCCCGAGGAGTTTGATTTCCGGATGGGCGAAGTGTTCCCGCACCTTTTCATGGAACTCGTCGTGTCCACCATAAAAGGGGACGGCACCGAGGCCCTGTTCGCGCAGACGTTCGTCGTTGCGCAGGGGTAGGCCGCTCCCATGTGCGAGAATCTCGGCAGTGATCTGAGCCTTGAGTTCCGGGCTGGAGACGATGACTGTTGCACCGATCTCCTCGAGCGTCGGCAGGATCGATTCGGCCTGGGCACGACCTTCCTCGCCGACGTTCCACTCCTCGGCAGGTCGATCCGGATCGATCAGTGGGGTCGTGTGACGAACGAGACAAAGACGCGGCATGAGAATTCGCTCCTGATGGCAGATTGCTCAATCGAAGGTAGCAGATATGGGAACGGATGAACCGGAAACTCGATTGACGCACTTCGATGCACGAGGTCGGGCCCAGATGGTGGATGTTGGTGACAAGGCCGAAACCCGGCGTCGTGCCGTGGCGACCGGGCGAGTTCGGATGCTGCCGGAAACCGCAACCCTGATCCGCGACGGTCGGGCGACGAAGGGCGATGTGCTCGGCGTGGCGCAGGTGGCGGCAATCATGGCCGCCAAGAAAGCACATGAGCTCATCCCGATGTGCCATCCCCTGCTGCTGACCAAAATCAATGCGTCTTTTGAGATTCTCGAAGATACAGTCACGATCAGCGCCACAGTCGAAACACGCGGTCAAACCGGTGTTGAAATGGAAGCCCTGACCGCAGTCAGCGCAGCTGCATTGACGATCTATGACATGGTCAAGGCGGTCGACCGCGGTATGGTGATCGACAGCATCCAGCTGGAATCCAAGGAAGGCGGGCGTTCCGGTATCTGGACTCGTGAGGAGGCAGATGCGTCGTGACCGTCTGTCCCACGATCATCCGCCGGGCCGTTGCCGCCGATGTTCCGGCGATCGTGGCGATGCTGGCCGATGATCCGCTCGGAGCGAAGCGGGAATCGGTCGACGATATGGCGCCGTACCAGCGGGCCTTCGAGCAGATCGATCGCGATCCGTCGCACTTGCTGGTGGTGATGGAGCGAAGTCATTGCATCATCGGTACGATGCAGCTGTCGTTTCTGCCCGGACTCTCGCGACAGGGCGCCACTCGCGCCCTGGTCGAGGCGGTTCGAGTCTCCTCCGCCGAACGTGGTGGGGGTCTTGGCAAGCAGCTCATGCAGTGGGCGATCGACGAATCCAGGGCGCGTGGCTGCACCATGATGCAACTGACATCCGACCTTTCCCGAACCGATGCGCATCGCTTCTATCTCAATCTCGGATTCGAGCAATCACATGCCGGATTCAAGCTGACTTTGTGACGGAGTGGTGATGATTCTTCCTGCGAATCATTCCCGGTTGTGTGCAGGCATCGTAGAATACCTTCCGTAGCAACACGCGTGCAGCACAGCACAGCATCGACCGTCATCAACGGGGAGAACCGGCGAGCAATGTCGCATAGTACTTCGGAAGGCAGCCGATTGGGATTCGGATCGATCATGGGTCCCGGTACTGAACGTCTGGCCTGGTATTTCCTTCGCGTCTCCGGGTTGTTGCTGGTTTTCTTCGCTCTTGGTCATATGTTTGTCACCCACTACATCAACGTGCCATCGGAGACGACATTCGATTTCGTGTCGGAACGCTGGGCCAATCCGCTCTGGCGATCGTTCGACACTGTGCTGCTCTTCGCCGCACTCTGGCACGGCCTGGTTGGTATTCGACTCTCGATCAACGATTTTTTGCGCAATCCGCTGCACCGCCAGATCGCCTATGGCGCCGTCTGGATCGTCGGTCTGCTGATTACCGTGGTTGGCACGATCACCATTGTGTCTTTCGACCGTGAGATGTCAGCCAACAACACGGGCCCGCTCTCCGGTGAAATCTGGATTGCTGAGGCAATCGGCATCAGCCTGTTCGTGTTCGCGATCGTCACGTACCTGTCGGCGGTCGTTCTTGGTGTCTGGATTTTTCGGAATGTCCGGATCGGTCAATCGCCGATCTATACCGGAGATCCAGGTCAATACGCCTGGGTACTTCACCGGGCGACCGGCATCGGCATTCTCTTCTTCCTGATCGTGCATGTCATCGATATCATGCTGATCGGGCTTGGTCGGGACGTGTACGATCATTCAGTCGAATATTACGCCAATCCCTGGATCATCCCGATGGAGATCATTCTCGTCGGCGCCGTGATCTATCACACATTGAACGGGTTGCGCATCATCGCGATCAACTTTTCCGCCAATGGTCCGAGCCGGGAACGCAAGTACTTCTGGTGGGTTCTGGCATTGACGGTTGCGCTGACCGCCCCAAGTGCCGTCATCATCTACTTTGCCGAGTTCTAGGCGCCCGATTCAGTTAATGCGAATCAGACAACGCCGGGTAATTATCCATACTGCGTTGTCGTTTTCACGGCGGAGTTGAACCTTGCCGAATCACGGAGCCTGATGGGATCAACAATGCACGATTGTTGATCTCTTCTGGCACAGTCCCTGCATACGCAGCTTCCAGCGAATGTCGTCGCGCCTCCTTGAAGCTGGAAGATCGCATGTCCATTTCCATCGATACCAATCCCGAACTCTCGGCGAGAGAAGCTGGACTGCGTTACGTCGATCCTTCCCGTCCCGGTATCTCACGGCACCGCGCGGGCAAGGGGTTTTTCTACCGGGACGCCAAACAGGAGCGAATCAAGGATAAAGCGGTCCGGGAGCGAATCGCCGGTCTGGTGATTCCACCAGCCTGGTCCGATGTCTGGATCTGTCCCAACCCGAGTGGCCACATTCAGGTGACGGGATACGATGCGCGGAAACGCAAGCAATACATCTATCACGAGCGTTGGCGCACCTATCGCGACGAGACGAAGTTCTACCGGCTGATTCATTTCGCGGAGGCACTACCCGGGATCCGGCAGGAGATCGATCGCCAGCTGCGGCGCAAAGGGCTGCCTCGCGAGAAGATCGTGGCGGCAGTTGTCAGCCTGCTCGAGAAAACACTGATCCGGGTCGGCAACGAGAGCTATGCAAAAGAGAACAAGTCGTTCGGATTGACGACGCTGCGAGATCGCCACGCCAAGGTTCATGGCGAGACAATCACTTTCAATTTCCGGGGAAAAGCCGGGGTGGAGCATGCGATCGATCTCGAGGATGCCCGGCTGGCCCGAATCGTCAAACGTACCCAGGATTTGCCGGGTCAGGAACTGTTGCAGTACCTCGACGACGACGGAAAGCATGTGCCAGTGACCTCGGACGATGTGAACCAGTTCCTTCGAGATATTACCGGCGAGGACTTTTCCGCCAAGGATTTCCGGACCTGGGCCGGAACGGTCCTCGCGGCCTCCGAGCTGTCGGCGTTCGAGCCACCGACGTCAGTAACGTCATCGAACAAGGACATTGTGACGGCAATCGATGCCGTGGCGAAGCAGCTCGGGAACACGCGTTCGATCTGCCGTTCCTGTTACGTGCACCCGGAGGTCCTCGAGGCGTATCTGGAAAAGGAAGTCATCTCGGTCGATCAGGCGATCGAACAGAACCCGGCTGATTCTCCGCTCGGGTCGCTGGAACTTTCGTCCTACGAATTGGCGGTTCTGGAATTCCTGAAAAAGCGGGCCAAATCGACCCAGACCAAGCGATCCTGAATCAACACGATGCGTTTAGCCCCCGGCAATGAGGAGGGACGTGTCGCGAGCGTTCAGAACGGACCTGATTGCTGAATTGGGCTGGGTGTCGGTGATGACACAGTTGATCTGATCCCACGAACACACCTGCCCGACATGTCGCTGTCCGAATTTCGACGCGTCGACGACAAGCATCGTTTGGCTCGACTGCCGGATCATCACCCGCTTGAAAGCAACCGCGTCGGCGTTGGCATCGCAAGGGCCATCCGTTGTTGCGCCGGACGCTCCGAAAATGGCGATATCAGCGTTGTATCGGCTCAGGAAGTCGATGCTTTCCACTCCCAGAACGCTGCCTTCCAGTGGATCGTACAGGCCAGGACAAAGCATGACCCGGAAGGATGTGTTGACCCCCGTCAGCGACGCGATGCCAGTAGCGTTGGTAATGACCGTCAGATTGCGTCGGCATGCAGCGAGGGACGCTGCAACGTGCGTCGTCGTCGAGCCACCATCGATCAGGATCACCTGTCCATCCTGAACCAGTTCGGCGGTTCGTCGCGCGATTCGCGTGCGTTGCTCGATCAGAAGCAGTCCGCGTTCGGCGAGCATCGGCTCGTGCGTCGCCATCGACATCGTGGCTCCGCCATACGTCCGTTGGATGAGCCCCTCCTGCGTCAGTTCGGCCAGATCGCGGCGGATCGTTTCCCCGGAGACTCCGAGATCGCGGGCGAGATCGGAAATACGGACCGATGCCGAGGTCCGCACCTCGAGAAGGATGCTTGCATGCCGATGTTCACGATGCGATCGGGATGCTCCCTTCACGAAGGCACGGCCATCGCGATCAGATCGAGCGAGGTGAAGCGATCGCGAATCCGCCGGGCGTTTGCGACGGCGTCCTGATAGAGAGCGTCCGGAACTCCCGCGTCACCGTGGGTAACCGGAGCGCCGACTGCCTTGAGGGCGCCTTCCAGTTCGGCATCGCTTCTGCAGACAGCCTGAACCTGATGCCGGATCTTTTGCCAGTCCCGCTCCAGCGTCTGGTTGATGGAATCGATCCGTGCCGGGTCGAAACGTTTGGCAGCTGAGGCTCTCCAGCAACTGGCGCCGAGATTTGGGCCAAATGCCGTGACGAAATCGTTTTCGGACTCGGCGATGGTAGCGAGCTGGAGCGACGGGCGTCGCAACAAGTCTGCCTGCAGACGT
>JBBJOX010000168.1:0-6330 GCA_037724245.1 Thermomicrobiales bacterium
CGAGCTGTCAATTTTCCTGCATCTGTTCCGACCTGTACTCGTCGATAGCAATATCGGAGTGGCCAATCTGGTCGACACCGGGCGATGCTGAAACTCAGCGATCGAGCATCGTCATCGTGGCTGGTTTCTCAATGACAGACAGGAGTTTGAATATGAGTGGAGTTCGCGTATTGGTTGGTACCCGCAAGGGCGCCTTCATCCTGACATCGGACGAGAACCGCGAGGAGTGGGACATCTCCGGTCCTCACTTTCCGGGCTGGGAAATGTTCCATCTCAAAGGATCGCCAATCGATCCGAACCGCATCTATGCCTCACAGGTCAGTACCTGGTTCGGCCAGATCGTTCATCGATCCGACGATGGCGGCAAGTCGTGGGAAACAGTCGGCAACGGCTTTACCTATGATGGCGTACCCGGGACCCATCAGTGGTACGACGGGACGATGCATCCGTGGGATTTTGCCCGCGTCTGGCACTTCGAACCATCGCTGTTCGACAGGGACACCGTCTACGCCGGAGTCGAAGATGCGGCGCTCTTCAAATCAACCGACGCCGGACAAACCTGGATCGAACTCTCCGGCCTGCGTGGACACGAAACCGGACGGCAATGGCAACCCGGTGCCGGCGGCATGTGCCTCCACACGATCATTCAGGATCCAACGAATGAACAACGCCTGTTCATCGCGATCTCGGCCGCTGGAGCATTCCGGACCGACGACGGGGGCGCCAGCTGGAAGCCAATCAACAAGGGCCTGTTGTCCGACGGTATCCCCGATCCCGATTCCGAAGTCGGTCACTGCGTGCACAATCTCGCAATGCATCCATCCAAACCCGGTGTTCTCTTCATGCAGAAGCATTGGGATGTCATGCGCAGCGACAATGCGGGTGATTCATGGACCGAGGTGAGCGGGAATCTGCCGAGTGATTTCGGATTCCCGATCGGTGTGCACGCGCACGAACCCGATACGATTTATGTCGTGCCGATTCTGAGCGACCAGTTCCATTACCCACCCGAAGGCAAGCTCCGGGTCTATCGCAGCCGCAACGGCGGCAACGAATGGGAAGCTCTGACCAACGGGTTGCCCCAGGAAAATTGTTACGTCAACGTGCTGCGCGATGCGATGTCGATTGACACACTCGATTCCTGTGGCATTTACTTCGGGACAACCGGTGGCCAAGTGTATGCGTCGTCCGATTCAGGCGATAACTGGACTGCCATCGTTCGCGATCTTCCGGCCGTACTTTCCGTCGAGGTGCAAACCCTGCCATGATACGAGTCGTCTTGCCTCCCCATCTCAAAACCTTGGCTCAGGTCGACGGCGAGGTTCAGCTGACAATCAGTGGACCTGTGACGCAACGATCGGTTGTCGAGTCGCTCGAATCCTCTTATCCGGCACTGCGGGGGACGATCCGGGATCAGGTCTCCCTGAAACGGCGTCCGCTCGTTCGATTCTTCGCCTGCGAGCAGGACCTGACCCATCAGTCCCCGGACGATCCATTGCCCGAGGTGATTGCTGATGGCAAGGAGCCGTATCTCATTGTTGGCGCAATGGCGGGCGGGTAACCAACCGCCGGGTAGCTGAAGGAACAGCGTCGTGTGCAGGAATATCAAACCACTCTTCAACTTCGATCCCGCGGCAACCGAGGACGACGTTCGCGCGGCGTCGCTTCAGTTCGTTCGTAAAATCAGTGGCATGGTCAAGCCAGGCAAGGCGAACGAGATCGCCTTCGAGGCTGCTGTCGACGAGATCACTTCCGCTGCCGAATGCCTGCTCGCCTCGCTCGAAACTTCATCCCCTCCGAAGAATCGCGAGCTCGACGATGCCCGTCGGCGTGCGATTTCGGCCAAGCGTTTCGCCTGAGGTCTGAACGAACCCGATACATCACCGTCCAACCTTGTTTGTCCGGTATCGGCAGACCGCAGCCTGTCCTGATCCTGAGAATGGACGTCTGCCTCGAGATGTTCTGGACGCCGGCGAGACGTCGCTGGTGATCATGGGCTGAGGCCGGACTTGTGAGCACGTCAGACGATGCGGTCACGGCGTAGTAGCTCGGCGATCGTTGGCTAACACACAGGTTCGCCACTACAACCAGACACAAAACACTGGGCGGTCGGGTCAGGTCAATTCACCACGGACCAAAGCCCGGGCAATCTCGTTGTGACGCTCCACCAGCACCGGGATATCGATCGACGTCGGTTCGCCGTCCGAAACCCGGACCACTCCCTCGATGATGCTCAGATCGACGTTCTGCGGTTGGCAGAAGACGAGCGCCGCCAGAGGATCGTGCACGGCGGCTCCCGCATATGGCAGCGTATCGATACGGAACCCGACGATATCGGCGCGCATGCCCACGCGCAATTGACCGATATCGTCCCTGCCCAGAACCTCTGCCCCTCCCCGGGTCGCCATCCGCAATGCCTGTCGCGCTGTCATCGCAGCCGGATCACCGGAGACGCGTTGCAACAGCATCGCTTGCCGCACTTCGCCCAGCAGGTGCGATCCGTCGTTCGAGGCCGAGCCGTCTACCCCGAGCCCCACGCGCATTCCGGCCGCCTGCCAGGCATCGATCCTGGCAATCCCGGAGGCCAGCCGCATGTTCGAGCTCGGGCAATGGGCAGCACCGGTTCGATTCGCCCCCAGGCGTGCGATTTCCTGCGCGTCGGGATGCACGAAATGGGCGTGCCAGACATCGTCACCAACCCAGCCGAGATCCTCACAGAGTTCCACCGGTGTCTTACCGAAGGTGGAAACGCAGTACGCCGCTTCATCTATCGTTTCGGCCAAATGCGTGTGCGAATGCACGCCGTACGATTGTGCCATCTCGATACTTTGGCGCATCAGATCCGGTGACACACTGAACGGGGAACAGGGGGCGAGCACGATCCGTATCATGGAACCCGGCTTCGCATCGTGATACGTCTCGATCACGCGTTGCGAATCACGGAGGATGTCGGCCTCCTTCTCCACGACCTCCATCGGGGGCAAGCCACCATCGGCCTCGCCGACCGACATCGATCCCCGTGACGCGTGAAATCGGACACCAATGTCGTGAGCCGCCTCGATCTGATCGTCGAGTCGCGATCCATTTGGCCAGATGTAATGGTGGTCCGACGCCGTTGTGCAGCCAGACAGCAGCAATTCGGTCAACGCGAGCTGCGTGCTGACACGCACAGCCTCGGGAGTCAATCCTGCCCAGATCGGATAGAGCGTTTTCAGCCATGTGAAGAGATCGGCATTCTGGGCAGCCGGCACGGCGCGCGTCAGCGTCTGGTAAAAGTGGTGATGCGTATTGACGAGTCCGGGCATGATCACGGAACCATGGGCATTGATGATGACGTCAGCCGTCTCCAGCAGATCGGCGCTGACGCCAACGTCTGCAATTACACCGTCCCGTATCAGCACTGCGCCGTCTGGTATTTCTGTATCGGCGTCATCCATCGTGGCGAGCAGGGTGGCATGCTGAATCAGGATGGTGGTCATACTGCGATCCTTGCTATCGGTAGCGGTGTTCGATGACTACAGGTACTATGCATTCGTTGAGTTTTACGACATAAGGGAGCCGTTGGCGATGAGTCAATCAGGTACAGGATTCGATGGCAAGGTCGCCATCGTCACGGGTGGTGCGCGTGGTATCGGGTTGGCGATTTCGCGCCGTCTCGCGGCTGGCGGAGCCAAGGTCGCGCTGGCCGATGTCGATGGTGTTGCAGCGCAAACCGCGGCGGATCAACTCGACGGCGTGGCAACGGGGATTTCACTCGATGTAACGAATCCTGATCAGTGGCAGCAGGCGATCGAGGATCTCAATGCACACTGGGGTGCGGTGTCGATCCTCGTCAACAACGCCGGGATCGCCGGACAGAATGCGACAACCTGGGAACTTTCGCTCGAGGAGTGGAACCGGGTTCTCGCGATCGACCTGACTGGTGTCTTTCTCGGCTGCCGGGCCGCAGTACCCGGAATGATCGACGCCGGCTACGGTCGTATCGTCAATGTCGCCTCGATAGCCGGCAAGGAAGGCAACCCGAACGCGGCACCCTATTCCGCTGCCAAGGCTGGGGTGATCGGGCTGACCAAATCACTGGCGAAGGAAGTTGCGACCAAGGGCATTCTCGTCAATGCGATCACTCCGGCCGTAATCGCCACCGAAATCCTGCAGCAGTTGACTAAGGAACACATCGATTACATGACCAGTCGCATCCCGATGGGTCGAGTTGGACAACCGGAAGAAGTGGCCGAACTGGTCAGCTTTCTGGCTTCGGACCGGGTCAGTTTCTCCACTGGCGCCGTCTTCGACATTTCGGGCGGACGCGCAACGTACTAGGCGGATCGGCCGGTTCGACTCGGGTACACTACGTGAGGCGAAGACGAGCCTTGCCGCACGACAGGTATGAGTTTGACGGAGGAATCAGGCGGATGGCGCTGTTTGCACCTGGTCGCAAAGCCCGGTTGATCAAGAAAATGGCTGTCCCGAAGCCGGTCTTCTTCGAGGGATATCAATTCACCCTCAAGGGATCGCCTCGTCACTACGATGATGTCAAGAAAATCATCGAGGCCGAGGGCGATGGCAACGTCTATTTCGGCGAAGCTCTGGCCTACGAGCGCGGTGCTGGCATTGCCCTTTGGCGAATCCGCACCAAATCCTTCGGCTGGCTGACGAACCTTTACGAATGGTGGGTCGAAATGGAGCGGATCGAACCGATTCAGTTCACCTTTCATCTCTATCTCCCGGACGATCTGAAGTATCCGGTTCTCGATCTGCGAGCGCATTCAGCCAACGATGTCCGCACCTTCATCGAGCAGAATGCCCCCTGGTACGGTCGCCGCGATACCCACCCGTTGATTCAGACCAAATCGGGCCAACCCAACTTCGAATCCCATTAACGCGCTTGTTCCGGTCGTTCCAAACGGTAGGCGCAGAGCTGGTCTCTGCCGGAGTTGAGCCAAAGGAGGCCGGTCTCGTCTGAGACCGGCCTCCTTTTTACTGTCCACCTTGGTGTTCGTGAGAGAGCTTCAAAGCGGCTCCGGGACGCTTCGGGTGTCTGAAGCGTCCCGGAAGGATTGCTGCGTGAGTGGAGCCCAAATGCTAACGTGTCCATCGCTTCCAGCCGAGTGCTGCGGCCGTCACGATGACGCCACCCAACATCAGCGTCAGCGAGGTCTAGCCCGTATCGCCGGTACCTGTCGATGGCAGGACCGTCACCGGGACTTTGGTTGCATCCGGATCAGCCGGATTTGTCGGATCGGATGGTGAAGTCGGATCCGGATCGACCGGGACCGGCGATTCCGCAGGATCGATGATTAGCGTAATCGTCACCAGCGTGGTTTCACCAACCAGAATCTCGATGGTTCCGTTGAAAACCTGCTCGTCATCGACGAACGCGGTCAGCGGATACGTGCCCGGTGCAAGATCGGTGAACGCGACCTGTGTGCCCGAAGGCGCAGCGGCGGCAACCAGTGCTGCAACGGCATCGAGGGATTGACATCCGTCTGCCAGGCAGACGGATGTGTCGTCCGAAATTTCGCTGCTGTCACTCGTTTCGACAGTGATGATTACCGCACCAGCCTCTTCCGGGACCGAGGTGGCGGTGGCGGTGGCGGTGGCGGTGGCGGTGGCGGATGGATCGACAGTCGCCGTCGCGGTGACCGAGGGATCGATCGTCGCGGTGGCTGTGGCAGTCGCCGAGGGATCAACTGTCGCCGATGCCGTCACGGTGGCTGTGGCGGTTGCCGTAGCAGTGGCGGTGGCTGTCGGGGTTAGTGTCGGTTCTGCCTGATAGCGGTAAAAGGCAGAGATACTGATCGGGTACTGCAGATTGATAGGTTCGCTGACGAAACCGGTCAACTCCTCGAGCAGGAAATATTCACCAGACGGTACCGGACCCGAGAGCATGCCACCGACCGAGGATACATGAATGTACTGAGCCGTCGGTTCGAGATCAGGGGGAAGATCTGCGCAGCCTCGGCGTCTACAACAGGTTCATCATAGTCGAGCGAGAAGCTGTACTGCTCGGCCGGTACGCACGATTCGGTACTCGCCGCCGAGAAGTCGGAGGACTGAAGTGTGTCACCCGGGAACAGACCCCGGATCAAGGCCAAATTTACCGTTTCACCGATCGGCGCAGAGCTGGTTGCTGCCAGAGCTGGAGGGCGCGAAACTCTCGGTCAGGGACAAGCCGCTGACCCTACGGTTGAAAGCCGGAGTTCCCGGTTCATCGGTAGGCGCAGAGCTTATCTCTGCCGGAGTTGGTGGGCGCGAAACCCTCGGTCAGGGACAAGCTGATGACCTTACAGTTGGAGTCTGAATTACGCCAGCTGCGCTAGTCTGCGGCGG
>JBBJOX010000169.1:0-805 GCA_037724245.1 Thermomicrobiales bacterium
TGGAACAACCGGCGACACTGGGCGGGCCAACGTCTCGGCAAATCCACCGTCGTCTCCTGAAGAACTTCCAACTAAACGCCCCCGCCGATCCTTTCTGAGGTCACGACGTGACACCTGATTCAACAATCGTCAGCACACCTCAAACACCTGATACCAGCCAGCAAAACCGGTTGGGTCGGCACGATGCCTACGTACTGTTGGTGCTGCTCGGCATCATTGCAGCGGCCCTCGGCATCCGCTGGTACTACGACAACTGGATCGTCGATTACGATCTGCTGACCCAGTACATGCCGTGGTACGGATCGGTCGGCGAAGCTGTCCGCGAGTTCAGGGTTCCGGCGTGGAATCCATCTGATTCCAGCGGGACACCGCTGGCTGGATCTCCGGCCAGTGGCTGGATGAATCTGGCGTTGATGGCCGTGTTCGCTGCGTTCTCGGTAATCACTGCGGTCAAGGTCTACGCCCTGACACTGGCGATCATTGCCGGGGTCTCGACCTACCTGCTGTGTCGCAAACTCGGACTTGGTGCCCCGGCTTCGCTGACCGGTGCCACCGCGCTCGCCATCGGCCCGATGATGTACGGGTCGACAATGTTCGGTCTCTGGAACAGTCAGGTCACCGCTTTCATTCCGCTTGGTGTGCTCGCTGTCGAGGGTGCAATACGATCACCCAGGGTGGCCAACGCACTTGGCTGGTCGGCACTGGCTGGTCTCGCGCTGTCCCAGATGTATCTCGGTTCGCCACCAAGATTCATGTACGGCGCGATGTACGTGTTCGGCTGGCTCGCCTATCGATGGCTGTTCGA
>JBBJOX010000169.1:815-6306 GCA_037724245.1 Thermomicrobiales bacterium
GATTTCCTGGCCGCGTCCAAGATCTCCGGTGTCGATTATTCCAATCTCGTTGGCGGCGACTACGCCGCCGCGCCGTATTCATGGTCAGAAATTCTGCGCCACTATTTCTCTGGCACCCAGTTCCGTAATGATCGGACGCTCCTGCTTGGCGCTGGCCTCGTGCTGCTGGTGTTGAATGCCCTGGTCTTTGGTCGGCGACGAATCGGCCTTCCATTCTTCGGGTTACTGGTTCTGGTATTCGTCGACCTGACGGCCTCGGTATCGCTGACCCGCTGGTTGTTCTATCTCGTTCCGACATTCGAGGATATCAACAGTCATAGACAATCTGCATCCGACGCGATGAGCTTTTTCGCGATTGCGATGCTGGCGGCAATCGGCGTTCAGGCCAGCCGGGACGCCTGGATGTCGCCCGCTTCGAAACAACGGCTCCTCGCGTTCCTTCCCGCCTTGCTCTTCGGCGGGATCGTTCTGCTGTGCGGTGTCACCGGCACCTGGGTTGGTTGGCCACAGCTGATCGTGGGTCTGCTGGCATCGCTGGCATTGGTCCTGCCCCGATTCGTCAAACCTGGCACGCTCGCTGATCGTCGCCTGATGTCGAATCTGGTCGTCGGCACCTTCCTCGTCCTGATCTTTGCCTTCCCGACTGGAGCCGATTTCGTCGAGGCGTTGCGAAACCCATCCGGTGCCCCGGACTATGCCGTCACCATTGCAAAAGACACGTGGGTCGGCGAAACCGCCGAGAAGGCAATGCGAACCAGCGATCCAGGATCGGCGGCGGATCTGTTGCAGTATCAGCAATCGATCAGCTATCCGTTCCGCTACGCACCGTTCACTGGCACCGCAGAGAGCGATCAGGAGGCGTTTGTTTCAGCCGCGGAACAGCGTAACGATCCGGCGATCATTGCCATCCTCGCTAACGGTCGCGCAACCAGGCTCGGCCTTGAACAAATTCCCGGATACAACCCGACGCACCTCAATCACTACGTTGAATATATCGATGCGATGAACGGAAGTCGCCAGGATTATCACTATCTCGATGTGATGACACCGGCAATCGATGGTTCGCAGCTCTTCAATATGCTCAATGTCCGCTTCGTCCTCGTACCTGCCGATCTCGGGTACACACCTGCGATCGCGTTGACTGGTGTTGAGGTCTATCGCGATTCACTGGTGATCGTCTACGAAAATCCGTCGTATTTCCAGCGTGCCTGGATCGTTCACGATGTTCAACCGAACAACGACGGTGAGGGTCTGGCCCAACTGGCTGCGGGCACGGCCGACGGTCGGGTGACCGCGTTCGTCGACACCGACGGTCCTCTTCCGGATGTGCTTCCGGTGGCGGCTGGCGCTGATCTCGATTGGCTCGTCTTCGAGGATCGCTCGGACGAAATGCTCCGATTCAGAACCGGGACCAGTCAACCAGGATTGGCCGTGATCAGTCAATCCTACGACGAAGGCTGGGTCGCCTATGTCGATGGTCAGAAGACCGACGTGATCCGCACCAATCACGCGCTGATGGGCGTGCCCGTCTTCGTCGGTGAACACCAGATCGAACTACGCTACGAACCGGAATCACTCAGCACGGGGCTCTGGATCACGACTGGTACAACCGCTGTCATATTCGGCCTCTGGTTGTTCCCGCTCTATGCACGCTTCGGTGCCAGCATCAGAAAACGACTTCGTCGCGGAACCACTTCGGCAGTTGCACTGTACAAGACTCATCCGACGATCGTGACACTCGCCGTTCACATGGTGATCGTGTTTGCACTGGTCGCTTTTCGTTGGCGATACGACAACTGGCTCGCCGATTTCGACCGATCTTCCCAGTTTCTGCCCTGGTTTAGCTACATCGGTGAACGTCTCCGCGATTTCCAGATCCCGGCCTGGAATCCGCATGACTCGAGTGGCACACCACTGGCAGCGGCACCAGCGAGTGGCTGGATGTACTTTCCGGTGATGATCGCCTTCACCCTCTTCGACGCCGCCAACGGCTACAAATTCATGGTGCTGTTGCAGTCGCTGGTTGGGGGCATTTCGATGTTCGCCCTTTGCCGAAGACTCGGCATGGGGCATCTCGCATCGTTCGCAGCGTCGACCGCCTTCGCTACCGGTCCTCTCCTCTACGGCGCGACGCTCAACGGCACGCCGTCCAGCCAGGTCATCCCGTTTCTGCCACTGGCGATTCTGGCCGCCGAGAATGCGCTGCGTACCGCCACGCGCTCTGCCCAACTGGGCTGGGCAATGCTCGGGGCAGTGGCACTCATCAACATGTTCACCGGATCTCCGCCGAGATTCATGTTTGGAGCGCTGACCGTAGCCGCCTGGCTTGGATATCGCTGGCTGATCTCCCGACCAGAACCGGTCGAGAGCCGACGCGTGGTGTTCTCCCGGGCGCTGATCTTCGGCATCGCCAGTGGAATCGCCACTGCTGCCCTCGGTCTGATTGTGATCTGGCCGCAGCTCCAGTTTCAGGCAGCTTCGAATGTGGCTGGTGCCGACTATTCGAACGTGGTCGGTGGGGATTACGTGCAGACACTCTGGAGCTGGCGCTACCTGCTCCGCACCTATCTCGAATCCGACGCCCTGCGAACACGCGGGATCATGATGAACGTGGTCGTCTGGATACTTGCCTTCGTTGCACTCTTCCTCGGTCGCAATCGCTTCCAGATCTGGTTTTGGGCCGGCCTGACCTGGGTCTACATGGATCTGACCTGGTCACTCTCGTTGAGTCGCCACGTCCTGAACCTGATCCCCGGATTCGAGCACATCAACAGTCACCGCCCGAACTCTTCTGGATTGTTCGCCATGTTCTCCGTCGCCATGTTGATGGGAGCCGGGGTGCAGACGCTGCTCAACGTTCGACCAGAACGGCGCACGATCATTCTGAAGTGTCTGCCATTGGCACTTTTCCTTTTGCTGTATATCGAAATGCAGCGATCCGGAAACCATCTCGGCACCTGGACACTGGTGATTGCGCTGCTCGGAACCGTGGCGCTTCTGCTTCCCGATCTGATGCGCTTCTTCTACCCCAAACGACCGCAGCTTTTGCCCATACGGATTTCGATCGTCAGCGTGATCGTCCTCTCCTTCGTCTATCCAACCGGGACCGATTTCGTCGAAGCATTGACTGATCCAACCGACTCTCCCCTGTGGAACAAGCCGATTGCGCTGGATGAGCCGGTCTCCCGGACGATCGATACGATGGTCTCGACAGAACCGACCGATCCATCTGCCGTATTCATGACCTCCCTCTATTTCGATCAGAATCTGTTCCGCTATGCCCCGTACACCGGGTCGGCCGAACCCGACGGTGTCTACCTCTCCGCGGCGGCACGGCGGATGGAGCCACAGATCATTGCCAGCCTTGCCAACGCCCGAGCCATGTTTCTCGGTCTTGAACAAATTCCTGGATACAACCCGATTCACCTCGATTATTACGTCAACTACGTCGATGTCATGAATGGTGCGCCGCAGGATTACCATTACCTCGACATGATGGAACCGTCGATCAGTGGTTCCCAACTCTTCAACATGCTCAACACCCGCTACATCCTCGTACCATCGAATCTGCAACCTCAGCCAACATCCCTGTTAACGGCACCGGTGGCATACAGCGACGAACTGGTCATCATCTACGAGAATCCGAACGCATTTCCGAGAGCCTGGATCGTGCACGATGTTCAACCGGGAATGGATGGCCAGGAACTGGAATTGCTCAATACCTATCAGGTAGATGGTCGCTCCACCGCATTCGTCGAAGGCGATCTCCCACCGGTTTCGATACCGGCCGATGGTGCCAACTCCGATCTGGTGACGATCAACCGCCACGAACCGGAATACATTTCGGTCAATGCGACGACCGGCGGCGATGGACTTCTCGTCTTCAGCGAAATCTATGCCGACGGCTGGAACGCTTATGTCGACGGGGAGAAGGTTTCGGTGGTTCGAACCAACCACGCATTGCGAGGCGTGCCGGTGACGGCCGGTGAGCACACGGTGGAACTGAAATATGAACCGATCGAGCTGCGCATAGGACTCTGGAGCACTGCCCTCGCCAGCGTCGGAATCGTCGCCATCTGGATCTGGGCCGGAATCGAACACTATCGAAAACGACCGGAGATCATCGAATCCACAGACGATCACAGTCCTGAAGATACGTCCGACAGTTCGCCATGATCAATCTGCGTCGTTACCCAACCCACCTGACGTTCGCAATCCACCTGCTGGTCGTCTTCATGGCGGTCGCCTTCCACTGGAAGCACGACAACTGGCTCTCTGACTACGACCGGGCGACGCAATTTCTGCCATGGTTCAGCTACATCGGCGAGCGAGTCCGTGACTTCGAAGTTCCCGCCTGGAACGTCCACGACGGATCTGGCGTACCGGCAATCGGCTCGCCCGCTGGTGGCTGGCTCTACCTGCCGGTGATGGTGTCGTTCTCGCTTTTCGAGGCGGAGAACGCCTACAAAATGCTCGTGCTGCTGCAATCCCTGATTGGTGGCGCAGCCACACTTGCCCTCTGTCGAAGAGTGAATCTCGGCCACCTTGCAACCTTCACTGCTGCCACGGCCTTTGCCGTCGGCCCGCTCCTGTACTCGGCCACCATGTTCTCGACGCCCGTCAGTCAGATCGTTTCGTTTTTCCCGGTTGGCATTCTGGCCGCCGAAAACGCGATCCGCGCAACCGGACACTCGTCCCGGTTCGGCTGGTCGATGCTCGGCGCGGTCGCCATGGTCAACATGTTCGCCGCCTCTCCACCACGCTTCATGTTCGGCGCGTTGACAATGGTGGCCTGGCTTGGCTATCGCTGGCTGATTTCCCGACCGCACGACGTACCCGATCGGCACCTCGTCTTTCTCCGCGCACTCCAGTTCGGCACCGCGATGGGCGTCGGCACGCTCCTGCTCGGTCTCTCCTCGTTCTGGCCGGTCTACGCGTTTCAGGAAGCATCCAATGTTGCAGGAGCCGATTACACGAGTCTGGTTGGCGCTGATTACGTGCAACGCCTCGGAAGTTGGCAATACATAGCCAAGTCCTTCCTCGAAGGGAACAATCCGAGCCTGCGGGTGATGCTACAGGGCTCGGCAGTCCTCTTGACCTCCGGTGTCGCCATCCTGCTCGGACGAAACCGCGGTGAACTCTGGTTCTTCGCCGGCCTGACCTGGCTCTTTCTCGACCTCTCATGGCGGCAGTCGCTCTCCCGACCCGTACTCAATCTGCTTCCGGGTTTCGAACAGATCAACAGCCACCGACCGAATTCGACACAGATGTTCGTCATGTTCTCGCTGGCAATGGTTTGCGGTGCCGGAATTCAGGTGATCCAGAACAACCCGAGGGGACGCTGGGTCGTGATGTTGAAACTGATCCCGCTGGCCGTCCTGCTTGTCCTCTTCGATGGCATCATCCGCGCCAACTACGATCTCGGATGGTGGCAATATTCAATTGCTGTCATCGCGACGATCGTCCTCTTGTTACCTGAACTGATGCGGCT
>JBBJOX010000170.1:0-1748 GCA_037724245.1 Thermomicrobiales bacterium
GGGACCACGGGCGAAGAACTTGACATCGAACTCAACTGATTTGTCCTGCTGCACTGTACGCGTCATCGTCGCCGGATCGGCCTTCAGCGTGTAGCCGTTGACATAAGGACTTATTCCACCATCGCGGAAGAAATGGATACGATTGGGAGAGGCGTGCGTGTACTCGGCTCGTTGATCTGGCGTAAAGGGTGAGAGGAAGCCATTGAATGCCATCATCAGGTAGAGCAAGGCAATGCCGTACATACCGAGCAAGGCAAGCTTATGACGTTTGAACTTGAGCCAAACCAGCTTCCACTGCGATGCGTAGACAAGATCGTCCTGCTGGGTTTCCGGGGCATCGGTTTCGACGCCCGCCTGAGAGTCGACTGCGGCACCCTTGCGTCGCAAGGGATCGGTCAGTCTTCGGGATATGGCAGACATCCTGTCAGCTCCTTTCCATACGAATACGTGGGTCGACCCAGGTCAACGCCAGATCGGAGATGAAGGTCCCGATGATGGTCAGAATCGTCAGGATCAGCAGAATGCCGGAGGCCAGAAACATATCCTCAGTCAGCAACGACTGCAAGAGCACTGGCCCTATCGTCGGCAGATTAAGCACTACCGCGGTGATCGTTTCGCCAGAGAACATCAGCGGCAATAACCAGCCGATCGTGCTGACAATCGGATTCATCGCGACCCGTACCGGGTACTTGAGTACGAGCCGCCACTCGCTGACACCCTTCGCTCTCGCCGTTTCCACGTAGGGTTTCTCGAGTTCATCGAGCAGGGTTGCACGCATGACGCGGATAATCGAAGCCGTGCCGCCGAGGCCGATCACGATCATCGGAATCGGTAAGTGGATCAGGAGATCCTGGAACTTTGCCCATCCCCATGGTGCCGAGTTCATTTCTGTGGAGAATAAACCGCCCACCGACACTCCAAACCACCGGTAAAAGAGGAGGAGGGCCACAAGACCCAGCAGGAAGTTGGGAATCGCTAATCCAATAAATCCTATAAATGAGGCGAGGTAATCTCCCGGAGAGTACTGGCGCATTGCCGTATAGACACCCACCGGTATCGCGATGAGATAGACGAACAGCGTTGCCCCGAGCGAAACCAGAAGGGTCAGGGGCAGGCGATCGCCGATCACCTGTGCCACAGGCTGACCCCAGGCGAAGGATCGACCAAGATCACCTTCGGTTAAAAGTCCGTTCATCCATTTGATGTATTGCACATACTCAGGTTGGCCCAATCCATATGCCGAGCGCAACGCAGCAATCTCTTCATCCGTCACGTCGCCGCCTTGCGATTCCAGTTGCTGTACATACGAGGTCAGATAGTCGCCCGGTGGGAGCACGATGATGGCAAAGGCCACCACGGTACTCAGGAGCATCAGGATCAACATATAGACAAAGCGTCGAGCGACGTAAGCGCCCATATTTTACTCCGTTCTCGCCCGGCGAATTGGTTCTGCCAAATGGTTTCAATGCAACAACGTCTGGATCGCCGGCCGGTTTGTTCAGCCAGATTGCGATGCCTTTTGCGTCGCAATCTGGCTGTTCAGGTCCGACCTCGGGAAAGGCAACGGCGAAGCGCTGCCCTTCCGAAGAGACGGGTTTACTCACGCATGAACAGGGTCGAAGGATGGTATGGATACTGGAACAGACCGTCCCAGGTATGAATACCAGTCTCGGCGACGTTTCCAATCGTGTTCTTGACCACGAATGGCCAAGGAGTGGCACCGACGGTTCCGATCGACCAGAGGTTAT
>JBBJOX010000170.1:1758-6293 GCA_037724245.1 Thermomicrobiales bacterium
TGCGATTGAAGGAGCTCGGCAGCCAGAGCCGGATCGAGCGTTTCACTGAATCGCTGCCAGAGATCGAGCAGCGAGCCGTACCATTCCGGTGGTTCCTGCCCGGCCGTTCCGCCGGTCTCCCACCACTGGTTCCAGAGTGGGGCGATGGTGCACTCGTCGCCATCCTTGCCCGTCACCCACTTGCGGTCGACTGGCAGCAGGATGTCGGTCGAAGCGTCACCGTGCCAGAGCGACATCGGTTCTTCGTTGTTGTCGATACGTGGCGCCAGCAACTGCCGGGTGACCGGTGTTCCTTGAACCTGAACTCCGATTGCGCGCCAGTACGAGGAGACCAGTTCGAGGAGTTCGGTTTTCGGACCTTCCCCATCGAAATAGTCGAAATCGTACTGAAGTGGCGTGCCGTCCGGCAGCGATCGCAGTGTGCGATCTCCGTTCCAGACAGTCCCGAGTTCATCGAGCAGGGCATTGGCCTGATCGACATCGTACGCCGCGAACGCATCGGCATATTCCTGCTTGAAGAAGATCGATGTGTCGAGCACCGTCATTTGCCGCGGAATAGCCGACGCAAAGAAGAGCAGCTCGTTCATTTCCGTGCGATTGATTGCGAGTGAGAGCGCCTGGCGGAAGCGCGCATCCTGATGCAGTGCCTGCTGCGCCGGCGTACCGTAGTTCATATTGACTTGATAGAAGTTCTCACCACCGCGGCCACTGGACCAGCGGAGGACGCGATAATTGCCGGCTTGCTCCGATGCCTGATAGACGGCGAAGTTCAGCACCGATGCGTTGCCGACTGCATAGTCATAGGCTCCGGTGACGATCTTGGAGTGATAGATCTCGACATCCTGAATTCGCTCCATCTCGGCATAGTCGAGATAGGGAAGCTGATTACCGGCGGCATCGACGGTCCAGAAGTAGGGATTGCGTCGATAGCGGACGTAAGACGTCGTCGTTTCCTCGACAATCATCGCCTTAAGAGTTGGAAGTTCAGGATTGACCGCTTCGTCGTCCATATCCTGGAATCGCTCGACCCAGGTACTGAAACCTGCCGCAGTCGCCTCGGCAACGGCATTTGGGTTATAGGTCAGATGGAACTGCTCGAGGTAGTGACGAGCGTGAAGCTCACGGCCGTTTGGCCAACCGTACTGGTGTGGCATGTTTGAAAGCAGGAAGATTGGATTCGGCTCGGCAAAGGTAAACACGATGGTGGCCGGGTCGGGCGCCGTGACCTGCATAACCTGATCATTCGGTCGAAATCCTTTATAGATTGACGGTGTCAGATCAGTGTTGAGCAGGATGTCTTCATACGTGAACATGAAGTCGGCCGAAGTCAATGGCATACCGTCTGACCATTTCATCCCAGGCCGAAGATTGACTGTGTAGGTTCGTTTGTCCTCCGAGACATCGACACTTTTGGCGATGTTCGGTTCGGTCCCGGTCAGATCAGAGTTGTAGCGGAGGAAGTGGTTCGGACCGCCGGTCACCCAGTTGATGTCGTAGCCACTGAGGTTGGTTGAAATGTCACCAACCCGGATCGTTCCACCGTATTTGCCCTGCTCGATCGGCTGAACCACGAGTGGCTCGGTCGGCAGGCGTTCTGCCAGCGCCGGAATCGTGCCGGCATTGACCATCTCGGTCAGCATCGGAGCTTCTGCGAACGCTGCAGGCACGGTATCGACGACTGTCGGATAGACAACCGCCGCATCCTGAGCCCGAGCGGCGCTCGATGCCACTGCTGCCGGAGCTGCCGATCCTGTCGCGTGCGTCGCAGCCGCCAGGCCAGCGCCTGCTGCGACTGAGCCGGCGACAAATGTTCTGCGAGAAACTGGTTGCTTAGGCATTGTCGATCTTCTCCGTTGGTAGTGCCACGCTTCGCCAGAATGTTAAGGATGATGTGAGGACGAAGTGGAAATCGGACCAGGGACCTGAACCTCATCACATATGCAGACTCCTCAGATAGTCACGGCTGATCGTGGCACTTTCCAGTGCAGTCGGAAGTTGGGTCACATCTGTTTCCACGACCAGCCATCCCTGAAAGCCACCGTCGCGGAGAAGCTGAACAAGCGTCGGAAAATCAACCATCCCCTGACCGAGTTCGGTAAAAATTCCGTGTTCGGAAAATTCGGAGTAACCCCAATTGTTGGCAACACCGTCGGCCAACACTGCCGGATCGATGTCCTTGACGTGCAGGGTGGCAATAGCCGGGAGGTAGTCACGAACATAGGCAAGGACATCGTCACCTGCCCAGGCGAGGTGCCCGATATCGGGCCCGTGGAAGACGAGCGAAGGATCCACCCGCGAAAAGAGTTCATCGATTTCGCGTCGGGTTTCGACGAAAGAACCAACATGGTTATGGAATGAGGTGCGAACGCCGTGTTTCAGCGTTGCTTCCCCAACCCGATCGAGTGCCTTTGCAAACACATCCCAGGCTTCCGGGGACAGGCCATCTGAGACCGCGACCTTCCCTGAAACTGCCCGGCGTTCCGCAGTCAGGTTCGCTGCCACGTAAACTTCGGTCAGCCCCAAAGCCTTGGAGACACTCGCGATGCGGTCCGCATTCTGAACTATCGTTTCGGTTTGATCAGGATCCCATAGCTCTGCGCCGAGATACCCTGGCGCAGGCCTGAGGCCAGCATCGTCGAAGCGCTTGCGCACGGCGTCGACATCGTCGAGCGACGGCGCTGATCCGGGTGCTCCGTCGTAACCGGCGCCAGCGATCTGGCGGAGAATCTCTTCTGGAGAAAAGTCGTCGCGGCGCCATGTGATCTGGCCGCATGCAATCGATATTCCGTCTGCCATCGTGTCATTCCTCGATCTGCGGGTGTCTCGACTGTCAAAAGTGACAGCGAGCGCGGATGGTGATGAAAACGTTGGTAACTGAATCTCTCTTTCACGATCAACGAAACTGAAAATGTCCAAAGCCCGATCCCGGGTGCGGCAGGAAACCCTGACGCTGCGGAATCGACCGGAAGAGGAACGTGCCAGAAAGAGTGCCTACAGGCGCAATTGCCAACACAGGTGCTCGGGACGTATTCAGTTGGATAGCATTGGCCGAAGAGTAAACGTCGCCAAAACCACTGTCAATAGGAGATTGTCCGGACATCGTCAGAAAGTGGCGTCTATGGCAACTCTGATGAGCAGCTGGGCGAGCGTCCGTCCGGCATCCTCACGAGGCGAGGTACTCATCCCGGGCAACTCAGTACTCAATCACAGCTCCGGGTGGAAGTGCGCGATCGATCTAAATGCCGAAGCAACCCGCCGCCCTGGCCGCCAGGTCGGATGCATTTTCGTAACTACCGAATACCGGACAGCAATGTTGGTCTCTTCTTCAAAATGACTCAGGAACCTGGGATCGGACGAATTGCGCGTGAGAATGTGAGTGGTGCCTCGTATCCCGAAAGCCTGCTGTTCAGTTGACCAGGATAACGAACAGTTGGCATCAGGTTTCAGGGAACAACGCTATGACATTCGCGCTACCAGTCCGTTCGGCAACGTTGGAGTTCGCTGTCATCTGCCTCGCCACTGCGATTTCTGGCGCGGCCTGGAGTCGGGTATTCCGTCCGGAAATGGACTACGTGATCGAAAGACCCTCGCCGAACCAGGGAACGTCAGCTGGAACGATCCTGGACGGCCTGTTCATCTACCATCAGCAACGGTGTCTGAGTTGCGAGTACGCATCGTTGCACATTGCGACAACGATGCTCGCCGATCCGGTTTCGGAATACACATTCGACGATCTGATTGCTCCAAACGACAATCCGCACCTTGGGTATCGTGGCAGCATTCGTGGTGAGTGGAGCAGTACTGACGACGACGGTGTGCACAGCGGACCTCTGCGAACAGCGCTGCAGGCAGTCGGATTCCGGGGAGAAGCCTTTGATGAAGGAAGTTGCCAACTTCGCGCCGAGCTGGATATGGGGCGTCCTGTCATCGTCTGGCTCGGCTTCCGGGGAGTCTCCGGAAGTTTCGACGAGTACTCAGGGGATGGTCGTCGCTATCAACTGACTCCGGGTACGCACGTGCTCGTTGTGTAGAGATACAACGAGTCGACCGTGTTCGTGACCGATCCGGGAACGGCAGTGCTTCGGGAATACTCCTGGCCTGGATTCGAGCCGCTTTGGCAGGTGATGGATTACCTGGCGCTCAGTGTTTGTCGGTAGCAGGTTTGGCTGCATCGATTACGTCGGCGATCCAGATCTCTCGATCACCGTTGCGTTGGCGGAGACCGGTAATCACACCAGCCTGATCGGGCTCGATCCGGTTCTGACTCATTTTCCATTTGCCGATGAGATGACTGATCGGGAGTTCCACACCGACGATATCGCCGAGCTGGGCAGCCAGATAGTCCCGCGGTGCCTGACCCATGCTCCATGGCTTCGGTTGATCCAATTCCATGGTCCGGGTCAATTTCCCGATGACACCACGCAACCATTTTTCATCATCACGGAACATGATCGATCCATATGCGTGGACCACAGCGTAATTCCAGGTTGGCACAACTTCGTGATTGGCTTGCTTTGAGGCGTACCAGTTGGGAG
>JBBJOX010000171.1:0-1311 GCA_037724245.1 Thermomicrobiales bacterium
CGAACGTCGTCAGGTTCTCGACCGTGCCGGCTCGTTCCGTCAGCGAACAGGGCAGACCCTGCGCATCGATCGACAGCGCGTAATCGATCCGATCGCCGAAACTGGTGGTATCAACAAAGATCCAGACCGTGCAGGTTCGCCCGGCAATATCGATTTGCCCCGCCTGAGTGACGCCGCGACTCCGCATGTCATCGGAAATCGAGGCAAACGGCATCCGGTAGGGACCGGTCAGATAGCTGACGACATTGCCAACCGGCGTATCGGCAGGCACGAGTGCGGGATCGATGTTGACCCAGATATCGGATCCAAGCATTGGTGCAACGGCAGTTGAGACGAAGGATCCCCGCATGTACACCATCGCTCCGATCGCGATCTGTTCATCGACGACCGTCGTTCCGTTACTGGTGACGATCCGGCGTGAATCGGGTGCGATGTATTCCTCAGTCGTCACCGGCGAGGTGGTCGGCGTGCCTCCGGCTGTCTGACTCGAAAACACTGTTCGGGCCGAGGCGATCGTCGCCAGTTGCACCTCGACACCATCCAGAAGTTGTCCCAAAGATTGCTGACCGGGTGCCAAAGGCAGGGTAGCAGTGGGAGCTGTCGTTGGTTCGGGATCGGAAGAATCGCCACTACTGCAGGCAGCGAGCGTGGACACGGCAATCAGCAGAGCGATGAGTGAGGACACGTGGCGGGTGACGGGATGGCGGGATGGATGGCTGATCACGTGAACTCCAGGAAGCGTACGAACATGCGTGGCAGCGTAGCAGATTGCACGTGAGACATGCTCGTTTGCTTCTCACAACGGATGCGAACAGGCGTTTCACTTTCGACGGTTGCGCGAACGGGCCCTGCTGCAATCGCCCACTGGTTGGGTTCGGTTTCCGGCACCGAATTCAGCCTTGATCCAGGTGACCGAATGGTCTGTTCAGTAAAGGATTTCCGGCATGATGGTGTTGCGGCTTCCGTTCGTTTCTCGCATGATGGTGCTCGATATCCGACTCGAGCGCTGGTGCTCCCGGGATTACTACCCACCACTGGTTTCCGCCGATGATCTCAACGACCTGCACCTGCGGGAACTCCATCGCAAGGAAATGGCACTGACCCAGCTCAGGTGGGATCGGGAGAAGGTGTATTCGGGAAGCATGATGCTTCGCTAGGGCGAGGGTTATCCTCCCAGGAAGGGCATTCCCATGGAACTCTGGTATTGCGGTATCGCACTGCTGGCGCTGATTGCAATGGACCTGTTGGCGATGCGCTTTGGCGCCGATTCGCGGCATCAGGACGACAGTCGCCGCGACTGGTAATCAGGGA
>JBBJOX010000171.1:1321-6275 GCA_037724245.1 Thermomicrobiales bacterium
GATCGGCAGAGCACAAGGCGGTCGTTAGCGACCGCCTTTCTCGTTGGCATCGGCAAGCAGCGCTGTCAGCGTGTCACGGAGTTCACGCAATTGCACCGTGACATCCTCGGGTCGGTCGTTCGGTTCTGATGGAACACGCACCAGCATGCGGGTGACGTTGGCGATTTCGCGGGTGAATCTGGTGTCATCGAAACTCGGTGAACCGACGAGTTTGCCGAGCTGCGACAGTCTCCGCCGATCGGGCGTCGTTCCGGATGCAGCCCGCGATATCGCACGCAGGAGTGTTGAGGTCTGGTTGCGAATGCCGTCCGATGCTTTCGGCAGCAGCAGTTCCCGTAACTCGATGAGGGCGCGGTACACAGCGTCAGGCGTCCCGGTGGCAATTGGTAGATCGCGGAAGGCTCGGGCGAGCCGCACAGTCGCAGATTCGGGCAAACTTTCCTCGATCAGGAATTGCCGGAAGGCGGCTTCCTTGATTGGGGGCATACCTTGCAAAGCGCGACTCTGCTTTTCGCTGAGCCGTCCTTGCTGAATCTCGGCCCGGGTTTCCGCCGAGAGTTTTCCGGTTCCGAGTAGCTGGAAGATCCGGCTACGGCGAATCCCGACTGCTGCTGCCACGTGTTCCCACGGTGCGTCGCCCAGAATGTCCTTGAGTTGGCGGAGTGCATTGGCCCGATCGACCGCATTGAGATCGTCCCGGATCACGTTCTCGGTGAGTTGATGGATCAGGCGGCGTTCGACCGGGACGTCGCGGACGAGTGCCGGAAGCGCAGCCGTACCGGCAAGTTGAGCGGCCCGCCAGCGTCGTTCACCGTGAACGATGACGTAGATGTCATCCCCGGGTTCGTACCTGACAACAATCGGCTGCAGGATGCCCTGTTGTCGAATGCTGTCGGCGAGTTCTTCAAGTCGGTCGGAGTCGAAGCTTCGTCTGGGCTGATCGGGATCGCCCACGATGCGCTGAACCGGGATCAGTTTGGCATCGATCAGATCATCGACACCTGCAGCCTGAGGCCGGGTGTCGGTGAACAGGGCGTCGACTGTAAAATGGCGTTTGGCGCGCCCGCGGCGGGGTTCAGGAGTTGCCATGTGTCACCAGATCCGGTGTGCGGGCGGCCTCGATCCAGCGGCCAACCTCGCGGTAGGCCTCGGCCACGGTCGATCTGGGCATGTACTGCAGAATGCTGATTCGTTCGGCTGTTGATTCGGCACCCTTCACGGACAGCGGAATAAGCGGCAGCATCGGGACGTCGGGGAATTGCTCCCTGAGTGATTCGATCATATCGCCGGCCAGGCGTGACGAATGGTGAACCTTGGTCGGCAGAAATCCGAGAAGTGTCAGTTCGGGATTGAGTTTGCGAACGCGGGCGAAGGTTTCGAAGAGGCGCTTCAGCACCATCAGGGAAAGTGGATGTGGTTCGATCGGGATGACCACTTCCTGAACCGCGACGAGGATATTGATCGAAATAATGTTCAGTGCCGGCGGTGAATCGATCAGCACGTAATCGTAGGCAGAAAGATCGGCGTCGCGAATCCGGTGATCGAGTTGGCGCTCTCGTTCCAGCACATTGAGCAACTCGAGTTCGGCGGCCGCGAGATCGGGATGAGACGACACGATATCGACGTTGGCAATCGTGGTCGGGAGCGCGACATCGGCGATGGTGACCTCTTCATCGAGCAGGAGATCGTAAACGGAGAGATCGATCGCGGCGACATCGATACCGGTTGCCATGCTCAGACTGGCCTGCGGATCGAGATCGATCGCAAGCACACGGTGTCCAGCTTCCGCGAGTGCGGCGGCAACGTTCAGGGTGCTGGTGGTTTTGGCAGTTCCACCTTTTTGATTGAAGAAGGCGAGTGTGCGGGGCATTGAACTCCTGCGGGCATGGAGTACGACTGGTGAACAGGTTACAGCGTACCAAAATCCTTCGACAGCGTGTCACAGCTCGTTCCGGAATGATCGCCCGAACATGAAACAGGACCAGTGCGCACAGTGGCGGACTGGTCCTGTTTCTCGTGGGTTGTCATGGCGGACATTCTTTCTGCACCCGGATCGCATCCGGAAGCATGTCAGCGTGCCGAAACCATGTCCTGACGGGCGGCGTCGGTTGGGCGGAGGCTTGTCGCAATCGAGAAGAGCAGGTTGCTCAATCGAATGCGGATCCGGGTGACGCCGGTTGGGCGATGCTTGCCCATGAGCGCCAGTTCAGCAAATTGCTGGTCCAGGCGTTCATTGCGTGGCGAGCGGGAAAGGTGTTCGACTTCAAAACTTTGCAGGTACATTGCGTCGTGCTCCAGTTTTCGTTGATGGATATCGAACCGGCTTGGCGGGCCTGGGCGATCGCGGTGGTCGTCGATGGTATCAAACAAGGGCAATGAGCCGGTGAATGGAAACATAGTTGGTTAACCTTTCGTTCATTGGTTACAGAAAAGGTTTCATCGATCCGAACTGCATGTACAGTCGGTTGCGTCGATTGAAACGAGCGTTTATCAGGTCAGGTTAATGTGGCGCCAGTGACTGTTCGGGGCAGGTGAGCGGACCAGATACGCCACGATGAGTCGCACCGATCGGTTCCGCGGACACAAAAAACCCGGGCAGTTGGATGGCCCGGGTGAACAGTCACTGTGCTGGAGAAGTTCTGTTCGTCAGAAATTACTCGCAGTGCAGGACCGAGACCGGGAGCCATACCGGGAGCCTGAATCGGCGCCACGGATGCTAGCAACAATCGGAGTCTTTGTGGCGGATATCATTGGCTTGTCCCCTTTCCGTCTCGATTTCGAAGTTCGTTAGTGTCGCTGTACCGCGCGACTCCGGATTTGGGCTCGGTGGTTACCGAACCCCAACGAGATTTATAGTAGTGGAGCGGAACTCCAATGTCAACACCTGTTCCTTAGCAAATAAGGAATACGGCAAATTGAGAGTATGTAGTGAGAAATTAGTGGGATGGAGCGGCCGCGGTTTGCCGATCGATGCTGGCGAGTTTGTGTCGCCACGGCCAGCGTATCGGCAAGGGAAACGGGAGGGCCCGGTTAATGGCGAGGGAGATCCCGACCACGAACCAGCCACCGATGATATCGAGCCAGTAGTGATTGCCAGTCACCATCACGGTGAATCCCATTCCGATTGAGATGATCGCCACGGCGGTCAAGCCGGCCCAGCGCCAGGGAACGGCGGAGGCGAGGAAGAAGCCACCAATCATCGCCCAACCGCAGTGCATGCTGGGCATGGCGGCAAAGCGATTGGCGGAGACAAGACCATCCTCACTGAAATAGATAGGCCCATATTGCTCGAGGGTGTCCATGAACGAGTACCGCGCCAGATCCTCGAAACCGGGTATTCCCGGATCGGCCAGAAAGCGTGGAGGTGCGAGCGGGAAGAGGTAGAACCAGGGAAGTGCGACCAGCATGCTGATGAAGAAGGTTCGTCGGAGGTAGCTGTAGCGGCGGGGAGCGAACACGAGACAGATCATCGAAACGACATAGAAGCCGATCATGTAGTGCGCATACACCCGATTCGCTCCCAGGATGAACAGGTGAGGCAAATCGAGATACCACTGCTGAAGGCTCAGCTCGAAGTTCAATCCGAGGCCGCCCTGAACATCGAGTAGCCGTCGGGCATTGCGAAACGCGTATTCTGCTTCCGGAATCGAGACCTTGCGCACACTCTTGTAGATCTGAAAGAGTCCCATGAAAAGGAGTATCTGGGACGCGATGTACAGTGCCTTGAGCGGCAACTGGCGAACAGTCGGGACGAGGATGCCTGGGTCGTCTCCGCCCGGTCGGAAGAGTGTGCGCTGGGTCATCGTAAAGAGATACGCTCCGACGTTTAGTGGCCCCGCAATCGATCAAATGTGATCCGAATCGGTTGTGAATATTGTGCTAACATCTGGTCCCTTGTCAACTTCAGAGAGACCATACCTTCCTTGTATTTTTCGACGTAGGCGTCGGGGCAGACCGCGGACGAAGGCTGATCGAGCAACTCGGCGGTTCCGTTCAGAATGATCATATTGTCGCCGTAAGGATCCGAGTTGAAGTTCAGTGCCACGTTCGGATTGTTACGGATCGATTTCACCTTGCCGACATGTGGCTCGGAGAACATGAGCGCAGACGTACCGTCTCCCTCGATCAGGAACCAGACGAGAGTCGGAGTTGGCTCGTTCCTGCCGTTGACGGTTACCAGCCAGATCGACTGTTCGGTGTTCAGGCGAGACAGCACGCGCTGCCCGAACTCGTTGGACGTATCGATTGTCAATGCCATGGAATCACGATCCTCCCGGAATGAAGCAACAGGTCGATTACCTGATGACTATCCTATCACGAAATGTGAGCAATACTCACGTTCTCTTAGGAAAGCCATGTCGGACCAACCAGCATCCGGCGCCTGCAGGGATCGCGCCTGTAGGGATCGACCGCGGTATCGCATCCACAAATTTCGGTAGAGACATGCTCTGCGCCCACCATTTCGCCGAGGCATCCGACTCCGTCTGGAGGGATCGACCCTTGTGATCGACCGCAGTATCTCGCACTCCGACCAGGGCAGAGACGAGCTCTGCGCCTACCCTTGAAAACTCTGCGTGTCGAGCTACAAGGTGACGCCACCGATGCGGTAGTTCGGAGCTTCCTTGGTGACGGTCACATCGTGCGGATGACTTTCGCGCAAACCTGCGGCAGTGATCTGGACGAACTGGGTTTCATTCTTCAGGGTGTCGATGTCTTCGGCACCGGCGTAGCCCATGGCTGTGCGGAGGCCGCCGACGAGCTGATACACAAGGGTCGAGAGCGATCCCTTGTAGGCGACCCGACCCTCGATCCCTTCGGGAACGAGCTTCGAGACATTGCCAATATCTTCCTGGAAGTAGCGATCCTTGGAAAACGATCGGCCCTTCATCGCTCCGAGCGAGCCCATGCCGCGATATTCCTTGTATCGCTCGCCCTGGAACACGATGACATCGCC
>JBBJOX010000172.1:0-6271 GCA_037724245.1 Thermomicrobiales bacterium
CGCTTGATGTTGCCGAAGACATCCAGAGCCCGACGTTCACGATCGTCCAGGAGCACCAGTCGTCGCTGGGGACGTTGTTTCACGTCGATCTCTACCGACTTGTCGATCCGGATGAGCTGGAAAGCATCGGTTGGGACACCTTGATCGAGCCAACGGACGGCATTTCCGTGGTCGAATGGCCGGAACGCGCCGAATCGTGGCTACCCGAACGTTACCTGTTGATTGCGATCGAGTATCTCGACAGCGATCGACGAACGGTTTCGATCTCGCAGGTGGGGTATCAAAAAGGATGCCCCTGAGGGCATCCCTTTTTGCGAGGTGCAAAGACTAGCCTTCGATGGCCTGAATCTGCTCGAGAATGGCAACCTTCTCGGCGTCGAGTGTTTCCCGAACTTCGTTGAAGGCATCCTGTGCCGGAACGTTGTTGACGAGAATCTGCTCCCAGCCACGACCAAGAATCTGATCTCCGCCCGGGATGAAGACTCGGGCCGAATCCTGTGGCTGTGTCTTCGGCAACTGGCCGATTGCGACAGCGTTGTTCGGATTGGCAGCGAGGAAGGTCTGCTCGGCTTCGCTTTCGATTGCCGATGTGCGAACTGGCATGTAGCCGGTCGCCTGCGACCAGGTGGTGGTCACATCGGTGCTGGTGCTGAACTCGAGGAACTTCATCGCCGCGGCTTTTCGCTCGTCTGGCGCTGAGGCAATGATTGACAATCCGGCGCCACCAGTGCAGCACCCGAACTTGACTTCGCTCGGGAGTTCGGCAGTTGCCCATTCGAACGTCGAGGCACCGTCGCGAATGGTTCCGAGAGAACCGGTCGACGCCAGAATTGCGCCAAATGAACCAGTGATGAAATCGGTCACCGGCTCAGCGACAGTGATCGCATTTCCGCTCTGGACGAACGTGCGCATGAATTCACCAGCGGCAACGGCTGGCGCTTCAGCGACCAGAATGTTGAAGTCCGGATCCGAGTAGAAGCCGTCGAAAGCCCAGACTGGACCGTGAAGCACCCAGGCACCGTAGGAAGCGGCGTTGCCGAAAGCGAATGCCGAGCTCACGCCACCACCGGTGATCAACGCTGGCGCATTTTCAACGAGCGACGACCAGGTCGCGAAGATCTCCGGGGTTAGGCCGGCGGCTTCGAGGGCGGTCTTGTTGTAGTAAAGCAACGGAGTCGATCGCGCGAACGGAACGGCATACTGGCCGCCGTTGCGGGAATACTCGGTGAACAGGGACTGTACATAATCGTCGGTCGCGGTTGCTTCCGTAAAAAGCGGTGTCAGATCGGCGATTGCCTGACTGGCGTAAAAGTTGAACCACCAGACATCGGAGAGCACCGCAACGTCCGGCACTTCGTCGACCTGAAGACCGGCGATCAGGGCGTTGGCGAGAGTTTCGTAGCTTTCCTGCGGTGTCGCGATCACGCGGACATCGGTCTGGGCAGCGTGGAAGGCCTCGATCAATGCAGTCTGAGCGTCGCCGTTGACACCGGTACCGAATGCGGTCCAGTAGTTGATTTCAACGGTTGATCCAGGTGTCTGGATCACGGCCGGTGCGCCGAAGGTAGTGCTGGCCTTGCCGAGAGTACCGACGGCTGCAGCACCAGCGGCAACCGACGCCGAGCGCTTCAGTAGTGAACGTCGTGAGATGTCGTAAACCATGGTGAAACGATCCTCCTTGATCGAACGAGTACCGGGAGAGCCAACCTGGCCACTCCACTTTGACCCCAAAGATAAGTGTTGACGATCCGGACATTGCAACTGTCAACGCGCTGTTATGCGTTGTGCAGGCACGTCCGCAACGCGAGCATCAGCCCTTCGTCGCGCCGGCGGTGAGGCCTTCGATGATGTAGCGCTGGGCGAAGAGATAGACGACGACAAGTGGAATGACGACATAGCAGGTACCGGCCATCACGACGCCCCAGTTGTTGTTGCCTTCGGCGTCGAAGAGCAACCGGATTCCGACGGTTATCGGCCTCCACTCGAGTTTGGTCGTGATCACCAGCGGCCAGAGATAATCGTTCCATTTGTTGACGATCGAAATCATCGCGAATGTCACGACGATGGGTTTGGCCATTGGCAGAACGATCCCGAACATCGTGCGCAAATGTCCTGCGCCATCGACCTTGGCCGCGTCGAGCACATCCTTCGGAAGTCCCATGAAGCCTTGCCGCATAAGGAACGTGCCAAAGGCGGTCGCTGCACCTGGCAGAACGAGTGCCTGATAGGTGTTGAGCCAGTTGCCCTCGAACCCAAACCAGTCGGGAACGGTTCGGCCGAAAAAGATGAAGTTCGGAAGAATCACGACTTCGGCCGGAACCATCAGGGCTCCGAGCACGAAGAGGAAGAGCATGTTCTTGAACGGGAACTTCAGAAAGGCAAAGGCATAGGCGCACAGGATGCCGTTGAACAACTGCAACGCCGCACCGGCGACGGTGATCACCAACGAGTTGACGTAGAAGCGATCGATCGGTACGGCGTTCCAGGCGTCCTTGAAGTTGGCGAATCGTGGACTACTGCTGATCCAGACCGGCGGGAAGGTGCGTACTTCTTCCAGTGTCTTGATCGAGCTCGAGAGCATCCAGAAGACCGGCGTCCCAATGATGACCACAATGAGCGCCAAGCCGGCGTACCCGATGGCTTTGTTGATACGTTGCTGCTGGTGCAGATTCAGACTAACCATCGTAGTGAACCTTCTTTTCGGAAAGGCGGAACTGAATGGCAGTCACCAGCAACATGACGAGGAACAGGATGATGGCAGCTGCAGCGGCACGTCCGTAGTTCTGACCGGTTCCGAAACTCTTGTCATAGACGTAGTAGACGAGCGTGGTCGATCCGTAGGCGGGGCCACCCTCGGTCATCGTCTGAATGATGTCGAATGCCTGGAACGTTGCCAGAATCGAGGTAATCATCAGGAAGAACGAAATCGGTGACAGCATGGGGATGGTGACAGATCTGAATCGCCACCAGGCATTGGCACCATCGATCTTTGCCGCGTCGTACAGGTCCGCGGGGATTCCCTGAAGACCGGCCAGAAAGATGACCGCGGCGAATCCCAAATTCTTCCAGACATAGACGATGATCACTGCGGTCAGCGCCCAGCCCGGTCGCTCCAGCCATCGCGGCGAATCGATGCTGATCCAGCCCAAAACCTGGGCGAGCAATCCATACCGGGGATCGAAAATATACGCCCAGACGACACCGATCGCAGCACCGGAAATGAGCGTTGGCGCGAAGACGAGCGCGCGAACGGCGTTTCGCCCCTTGAGTTTGAGATTGAGCAGAAGCGCCGCCATCAATCCGAAGAAGAGGGTGAAGATGACGCACGCACCAATGAAGATGACGGTGTTCTTGAGCACGAGTCGGAACTCGCGGTTCTGGAACAGTGTCGTGTAGTTGTCGAGTCCGACAAATCTGTTGTTGCCAGAGAAGGCGAGCATCGGCGTTTGTTCGAGACTGAGCTTGATATTTTCCCAGAGTGGCCAGTAGGTGAACATGATCAGGAAGAAGAAGTTCGGCGTGACGAAGAGGATGAAAAGCATCCACTCCTTGCCTGCAAAGAAGCTCCGTTTGGTTTGACGTTCCTGAATCAGTGGCTTGCCATCGTACTCAACCGGATTGGCCGTACTGGCAGTGGTCACCATGTAACTGCCTGTTTTCTGGGCATAGCGACGCGACATCCTTTAAAACTTTGCAGCGTTTCGACGTGACGTTGGTTCCCGGGTACGAGCTTCAGGTGGTCCGCGCCTTTCTTGTGGCACGATGTAATCAAGTTTGCTCGCGACATGCGACTGTGTGGTTTCTGAAATATTAACATTTGAGGTCCCCTGTTGAACAATCAAGATCAGAGAGATTCAATCAACGCTACCGTCGGACCTGGCCACTGGCTTTTGGCGATCGATACGTCGAGTGAGCAACTCGGCATCGCCATGACCGACGGCGTTGATATCACCGAGCTTTCGCTGCCGGGTGGACGCCAGCAGACGACGTCGCTTCTTCCATTGATTGACTTCCTTGGGGCAAGGGCCGGACTCCACCAATCCGATTTTGGAGCAGTGGCAGTCGCAACCGGTCCCGGGAGTTTCACCGGGCTAAGAGTTGGTTTAAGCCTGGCCAAGGGGATGGCGCTGGCGCAGCAGTCAGCGGTGATCGGGATCCCGACCCTGGACGTGGTGGCCCGCCCGTATCGGTCGACCCGACAGGCGGTTGTGGCCACATTGCCGGCCGGGCGCTCGCGAATCGTCTGGTGCCGGGTGTCGGATGCCGGGGTACTCGGTCCGGCAGTGAATTGTGGTTTAGACGAGTTTCTGGACGAGATCGGGTGCCTACCGGATCAGTTGATCGTCGGGGAGCTCTCTGCGGCCGCCGAGGCCTTACTACTGGAACGTGGGGTGAGAGTGGAAACGAGACTACTTGGAGGGCGGCGCGCAGCCGCTCTGGCCGAACTCGGGTTCGAACGCTGGCAGCTCGGACAGATCAGCGATGCGGAATCACTCGAACCGATCTATCTCCACGGCAAACAGACGTCGCTGCCACCGCGAAGCCAGCGCTGATTTCGTGCTCCGGGTTCGAGATGTTCCAGATGTTCGTGCAAACGCGCACAAGTGGACAACGTCGGGGATAATTGATCGTAAGCAGAGGAGATGGCGAGAGCTGTCTTCCGCACTATCCGGCATATTGATGAATGAGGCAGCATTTGAACACGATCGCTTCTGGTAGAACCCTTCACGCCAACGACTCCCCGATTCTGAATGTCGACGATCTCGAGCAGGCGTTGTCCTCGCAGAACTACATTGCTGATCGAAGTCTGGCAACCACGCTGTTCCTGACGCTGACACTGGGCAAACCGTTGTTGCTCGAAGGTGAAGCCGGAGTTGGCAAGACGGAAATTGCCAAGGTTCTCGCCGATGCGATGGATGTGCCGCTGATCCGACTGCAATGCTACGAAGGTCTGGACGCCAGTTCGGCGATTTACGAGTGGGACTACCCACGACAGATGCTCTATCTGCGATCACTGGAAGTCACTGGTGGAGCCGACAATGAGGAAGCTCGCCGTAATCTCTTCAGCGACGAGTTTCTGCTGAAGCGTCCGTTGTTGCAGGCGATCGATGCCTCGCACGGCAGGGCTCCGGTGCTGCTGATCGATGAAGTCGATCGGGCAGATCAGGAACTCGAGGCATTCCTTCTCGAACTGCTCTCTGACTTCCAGGTGACGGTGCCGGAACTGGGAACGATTCGGGCCGAACATGTGCCAGTCGTGATCCTGACTTCGAACCGGACCCGAGAAATTCATGACGCGCTCAAGCGGCGTTGCCTCTATTACTGGATCGATTTCCCCAACTACCAGAAGGAATTGCGAATCCTCGCCGCCAAGGTTCCGGGTGCGTCGCAATCGCTGCAGGCCCAAATCGTCACGTACACGCAGGCACTTCGGAAGATCGATCTCTTCAAATCACCGGGAATGGCCGAAACGCTGGACTGGGCAAATGCATTGATTGCCTTGGGTACGAACGAGCTGAACGACGAAACGGTGGAAGATACGCTGGGTGTCATTCTGAAATACCAGGAAGATGTCGAAAAAGTCCGGGGCGATGTGTCACAGCGGCTCGTGGCGCAGGCTCTTCGGGCGGAATCGTAGACAACCATGAACGAAATGGTTTCAGGTTCGAACGGCGCAACACGAATCAACAATCCGGAACGAGTCTCGTCGCAGATTGCGATGGGTAATCTTCTCCGGTTCGGACGTCGATTGCGACTTGCCGGGATGACGATCGGTTCCGGGCAGATACTGGGCTTTATCGATGCGATGGCATCGATCGATGTCTCTCGCCGCGACGATGTTCACGCCACGGCTCGGGCGACGTTGCTGACCCGTCCGGAATATCGTGGAATGTTCGACTCCGAGTTTCGACGGTTCTGGCGGGATCTGATCGAGCAGCAGCCGATGTTGCTCGAGGAATACGCGGCAATCGACGATCTCTCATCGGCCAACCCCAATGCAAGCCAGCCTCAGCCCAAGGGCAAGAATGAGGAAAGTGGCGAAGGGAAGGAAGCCGATCGCACTGTACTCGCGGTTGAGGGTGTCGATCAGGCCGGTGATCTCGGTGATACCGAGGATTACGAGATTCCGCCGGAAGACGTGCTGATTTTCAGCTCGAAGGAAGCCCTCCGGAAGAAGGACTTTTCCCAGCTCTCACCAGAAGAAGTTGCGGAAGCTCGGCGATTGATCGAAAGCATGGACTGGCGACTGGGCACGAAACGGACGCGACGG
>JBBJOX010000173.1:0-6268 GCA_037724245.1 Thermomicrobiales bacterium
GTTCGTCGCTTATGAGAAGGGGTACTTCGCCGAGTACGGTCTGGATGTCGAATTGCTGTCTTATCCGGGTGGCAGTGATATGGTGTTGCAGGCTGCCATCGGTGATCTCGATCTCGGAATTGGAGGAGTTGGACCAGCCTACTGGAACGCCTCCAGCCAGGATCTTGGGCTAAAGATCATTGCACCCGGCCACGCCGAGACCAATCCCGTGGCTTCGCCATTAATGATTTCAACGCATTCGTGCCTCGATGGATCGATTACCAGTGTGGCCGATCTGAGGGGCAAACGCGTGTCCGTCAATGCTCCTGGTGCCACGGAGATCTGGATGTCCCGCGCACTCGAAACTGGCGGATTGACTCTGGACGATGTTGAATTGCAGTTCCTCTCGTTCCCCGATGCCGTCCTCGCGCTTGAATCGGGCGCGATCGATGCCGCAATCGTTGGCGAACCAGTAGCCTCGGTCGCCGAGAATTCGGGTGTCGCCGTACGTCTTGTCACAGATATTCCGATCGAGGGAATCTGGCCAACCATGATCTTCGGCAACGAGGAATGGATGACGTCCAATCCGGACGCCGCCGCCGGAGCCGTCGCCGCCTACCTGCGAGCCTCGCAGGACTTGATGACCAATTTCAACGATCCACTCAACCTGGCGATCATCCAGAAATACACCGAAGTCGATCCCGCCCTGATCGCACAATCGGTCAAGCCTATCTATTCGACCGATGGTTCGATCAATATCGAGTCGCTGGCCCTGATGCAGGAATTCTTCCGCGGACGTGGTCAGCTTGAATACGATGACAATATCGATCCGGCATCGATTGTCGACACTGCGCCGGGAACGAAGGCGCTGGAGTTGCTCGGGCAGGAATGACACAACAACGTGCAACCGGGGCCAGAGTCGAAGCCGTGGGTTTAGGGCGGCGGTACGAATCACCATCCGGAGCCATAGACGCGGTTCTGGATCTGTCCCTCGTCATCGAACCCGGCGAGTTTTGCTGCATTGTCGGTCCTTCCGGTTGCGGGAAATCCACGTTTCTACGAATGGTCGCCGGACTTGAATCACCAACTTCGGGATCGCTCGAGGTCCGTCGCATCGATTCACGTGCACCCACCAACGCCGTGGTTTTTCAGGGTCGAAGTCTCTTCCCGTGGCTGACGCTTCGAGATAATGTCATTTACGGACTCCGGTTGCAGGGTGTCGCCAACAAGCAACGACAGACCCGAGCCGAGGAGTTGCTGGCGACAGTGGGACTCTCCCGCTTCTCGACCTCGTACCCACATCAGGTTTCCGAGGGGATGCGCCAGCGGGTCACGATTGCGCGTGCCCTCGCCGTTGAGCCCGACATCCTGCTGATGGACGAACCCTTTGGTGCTCTCGACGAGCAAACGCGATACCTGCTGCAGGAAGAGCTGCTTCGTATCTGGTCGGAAACTGGCCGAACTGTCGTCTTCATCACGCATTCGATCGACGAATCGATTCTTCTCGCTGACAAGATCGTCGTCATGACGGCGCAACCGGGAACCGTTCGGGATATCATCTCCGTCCCCTTTCCAAGGCCACGTTCGCACAGCGAGGTTCGGGCGCATCACGAGTTTGGTCAGATATTCAGTCGTGTCTGGGAACAACTGCGGGAAGAGGTTCAGTTCGGAACGCAGGTTGCGGCACCATGAGCTCGTCGAATCCGGCACGTCGCCAACAGCTTCTCGAACTCGGTCTTACGGTTGCAGCACCATTGGTGCTGCTGGGTATCTGGGAGTTCCTCTCTCGATCCGGGGCAATTGACAGTCGGTTCTGGCCCGCTCCGAGTTCGCTCTGGGACATTGCGATCGAGCTCTTCCAGGAAGACGATCTCGGCGGCGACATTCGCATCAGCGTGACGCGTATCCTGCTCGGCATGGTGCTGGGCTCGATCCCGGGAATCGCTCTCGGACTGGCAATGGGCCTGTTCTGGCAGGTCCGCGCGATGTTGATGCCGATTGCCACCGCAATCTATGCCGTTCCAAAAATCGCAATCCTGCCTTTGGTCATCATCGCGTTCGGGCTCGGAGAGTCCACGAATCTGGTGATCATTGCACTCTCGATTGTCTTTCTCGTGGCACTGAGTACGATGAGCGGTGTGCTCGAAATCGATCGATCGCTGCAGGATGTTGCCCGGAACTTTGGGGCAAACCGGTGGCAGTTGTTTACGACTGTGGCATTTCCAGGAGCACTTCCGGCGATTTTTTCTGGTCTGCGCCTCGCACTCGGATTTGCGTTGGTCGTCAACATTGGAACCGAGTTTGTGATTGGCCGGGAGGGTCTCGGCCAGATGATCTGGTCGAGCTACCAAACGCTCCAGATCCGGCAGATGTACGTCGGACTCGTCATCACTGGCTTACTCGGCTGGATCCTGACGCTGGCCCTGACCGGTATCGAAACGTTCGCCATGCCATGGCGCCACGCCGACCGTCGGGCGCTGGATGTTCGCGTCTGGATGCGCGCCGTCCGACTTCGTTCCTTTACCGCGTCGACCGTTCCGATCGTGGCCGCAACCATGCTGGCCCGGGTCGAAGGCAGTATCTCGTGGACGATGGTCGTGCTCATGCTGCTGGCGTCGGTGTTCACGCACGCTGCCTGCAATCTGACCAACGATTATTTCGACGATCTGCGCGGTGTCGATAGCGGTTCAACACTGGGGCAGGGCGGAGCACTGCAACGAAATGAGTTGAGTCACGCCGATTTGCGCGCCGGAATCGCCGTCAGTTTCACGGCCGCATTCATCTTCGCCTTGCCTGTGATCCGCGAAGCTGGCGACGTCGTCATCTGGATCGGCATCTTCAGCGCGGCTGCAGCATTTCTCTATACGGCAGGCCCATTCCCACTTGCCTACTGGGCGCTCGGCGAAGTCACTGTCTTCCTGACGATGGGCATCGGCATGGTGTGTGGCGCATTCTACGTGTTGACCGGTGAACTGACGGCCGAGGCTATTCTGCTGGCAATCGCGATGGGACTACTCGCTGCTGCATTCCTCCATGCCAACAACGTGCGCGATATGGAAAGCGATCGGGCCCGCAACAAGCGAACCCTGGCCAACCTGCTCGGTCGACGCGCCGCAACGATCGAGGTGGCAGTTCTATTGAGCCTGCCATTGCTCTGCGTACTGCTGATGATCCTGCTGCAACCCCGACTCTTCCCGCTTGCGATCGTGGCTGCCGCGATCCCGCAAGGGATCTGGGTCTGGCGCCGGATACAGTCGGAAACATCACCGGCAGTGCTGAATCTTGCCGTACGCAAGGCAGCCGGACTTCACTTCCGGTTCGGACTTCTGGCAAGTCTTGGGTTGTTGCTGGCGGTCATGTTCTCGTGAAGTTCCTCCTCCGACTTTGTGTGGCCGTCGCCGCGCTGAGTCTCGTTGCAATCGCGCTCTACGGTCGTTATGTCGAACCGTACCGCCCGCGAATTCGGAATATTCCAGTACAGCTACCGCGAAACCAGAGTCATCTCGACGGATTGCGCATTGCCTTCGTCTCGGATACACATGTCGGTCCGCACTTCCGGGCCAGGCATCTCAAGCCCGTGGTCGCGGCACTGCAGCGGATCGGGCCGGATCTGGTCATTTTCGGTGGAGACTACATTTCGGAATCGCCTCGGTTCATCGATGAAGCGATTCCGCCTCTGGCGCAGATGGCGCGAACAGCCCGACTCGGAGCCGTGGCCGTGTTGGGCAACCACGATATCTCGAATGTGCGGTCCCGGGTAACTGCTGCCTTGCACGCCGCAGGCATACCGCTGTTGGTCAACCAATCGCGCCGGTTCGACGTTGGCGATGGAAGTTTCTGGGTCGTTGGGATCGACGACATTCTGCTCGGTCGACCAGACCTGGTTCGTGCCTTTGCCGATGTTCCTGCCGATGGCGCATCGATCGCTGTCTGGCACGAACCGGATTGGGCCGAGCGTGCGGCTCCGTTCGGACCGTTTCTGCAACTGTCCGGGCACACGCACGGAGGGCAAATCCGCGTTCCGGGAAAGGGAGAGATTGCACTGCCCAGGCTTGGCAAGCGATTTCCCGATGGACAGTATGAGATCGACGATATGACGCTGCTGGTATCGCGCGGTGTTGGAACCTATCGCCCCCCGATTCGATTCAATTGTCCGCCCGAAGTCCTCATCCTTCACTTCATCGCCTGAAGATCCCGGTTCGACAGCGAAGCTGCCAACACCTTGCGGTACGCCCGGGTGGATGCCATGCTCTTCCGTGAATCGGCGTGGGCTACCTCGCCTCGCTCTGGAATCGATTAATTTGTCGGAGGGTGTTGCGTGTCGCAACAGGAACAATTGCGTGTCGGCATTATCGGATGCGGCGCCGGACTCTTTCATCTCGAAGGCTACGAAGAGGAACCACGGGCCAAGGTCGTGGCATTGGCTGGTCTCGACACCGATCGCTGCCAATCCTTGGCCAAACGCTTCGATGTACCTCGCGTTTTTCGCGATTATCAGGAACTGCTGGCTGAGGACGATATCGACGCTGTCAGTATTGCTGTTCCCAACAGTTTGCACGCGCCGGTCACTATTGCAGCACTCGAAGCTGGCAAGCACGTGCTGATCGAAAAGCCACTATCACGAAACGCTGAAGAGGGCGAGCGCATGGTGGCCGCTGCAGAAAAAGCGGGAAAGCACCTTGGCATCGTTTTCCAGCGCCGGGCCCGTCACGATATTCAGATTCTCAGGGAAGAAATTGCGGCTGGAAAACTCGGCAACGTGTACTACGCCAAGGCCTGGTGGATGCGGCGCCAGGGAATCCCCGGTTGGGGAAGCTGGTTTACATCGAAGGAAGCGGCCGGTGGTGGACCTCTGATCGATCTCGGAGTCCACGTCATCGATATGGCGCTGTATGCGATGGGCAATCCGAAGGTTATCGCCGTCAGCGCAAATACCTATGCCGAAATCGGAACCCAGGGCAAAGGCAACTGGCCAATCGCCGACGGTCGATTCCGTCCTGCTGAGAATATCGGGTACGAAGTCGAGGACCTTGCTACCGCGTTCTTCCGCCTCGAGAATGGGGCAACGTTGTTGCTCGAAGCCTCGTGGGCGTCGTTCACCGAGATGAACGATGGGTTCGGCGTTCAAATGTATGGCAGCCTCGGTGGAGCAAGAATTCACGCTGAGAACTATGCGGTCGAGGACACGCTGACGTTCTTCCACGAAGTCGGTGGGACCACCAGCGACAGCATGCCGCGGCTGGTTCCGCGGAAAGGGCATGGTCCAACCATCATTGGCTTCGTCAGCGCCATTCTCGATGGCACGCCGCTTTCGCCCGATGGCAAGGAAGGACTCGACCGGGTTCGCCTGATCGATGCCGTCTACAAATCTGCCGAACTGGGCAAGGAAATCACGCTGTAATCGCAGGAGGATACTGAAATGACTGCACCAATTCGCGTCACTGTCTGGAACGAGTATCGCCACGAGATCAAGGACGAGGCGATCGGCAAGACCTACCCGATCGGCATCCACGGCGCGATCGCCGAAGGACTGAATGCGATCGAGGGAATCAGGGCCACCACCGCCACGCTTGATGAACCGGAACATGGACTGACCGAAGAGGTGGTCGCCAACACCGATGTCTTTGTCTGGTGGGGTCACATGGCGCACGGTGAAGTTTCGGACGACATCGTCGACCGGGTTCACAAGCGCGTCCTCGACGGGGCCGGGCTGATCGTGCTGCATTCCGGCCACTTCTCGAAAATCTTCAAGCGGCTGATGGGAACATCCTGCAATCTGAAGTGGCGCGAGGCCGATGAGAAGGAACGCCTCTGGGTCGTCAATCCGGGACATCAGATCGTACAGGGTATCGGTCAGTACATCGAACTCGCCGAAGAAGAAATGTACGGAGAGCACTTCGATATTCCGCAGCCGGACGAACTTGTCTTCGTCAGCTGGTTCCAGGGTGGAGAGATCTTCCGCTCGGGAGCAGCCTATTATCGCGGAGCCGGTCGTGTCTTCTACTTTCGACCTGGCCACGAAACGTACCCGACCTACTACAACGAGGAAATCCGCAAGGTGATCGCCAATGCGGCGAAGTGGGCAGCACCAGTCAATAATCAGATCAACGAATACGGAAATGTCGATCCGCTCGAGGATCTGCCATGGTATGACAAGAAACACGCGGTGACCGAGCAGTTCGGTGACGCGACACTTCGCTGATCGACGTTCTGCTGGCGATTTTGAACTCTGATATCGGCTGACTGTTTCTTCGAGGTGTGATTGATCGGAGTGTCGTTGTGACCAACA
>JBBJOX010000174.1:0-1022 GCA_037724245.1 Thermomicrobiales bacterium
GCAAGAACCATTCAGTACCGCTCAAGGAGAGAACTCTCGATCATGCGAGATCGTCGCTGCGGTGCTCATCCGAGTACCGCAGCAACGATCAGCTATTGAACTCAGGAAACTGCCAGCAGTACCGGATTCTCCAGATACTTTCGTGTCGCCTGAAGGAACGTAGCGACCTGCGCACCATCGAGTGCCCGATGATCCGCCGAGACCGTCAACTTCATCACATGGCCAACAGCAATCTCACCATTTCGGACAACCGGTGTCTCCCGAGCCGATCCAACAGCCAGAATCGCTGCCTGGGGTGGATTGATGACACCAATGAACTCATCGACGTCGAACATTCCAAGGTTACTGATGGTGAAGGTGCCACCCTGATACTCGTTGGGCGTCAACCCACCGTTTCGGGCGCGGTTTCCGAGATCCTTGGTGATTCGGGCGATATTACCCAAACTCTTGCCATCAGCGGCGGCCACGAACGGAGCGATCAACCCACCATCGAGCGATACCGCGATATTGATATCGATCGAATCATGCTGATACAACTGGCCATCCTCGAACGATGAGTTCACCGCAGGGTTGTCCCGAATTGCAAGGGCAGCGGCCTTTACGATCATATCCTTAACTGACACCTTGACACCTTCGGCCTCCAGCGTCGCATTGATCTGCTTGCGGAACTCCAGAGCGGCCGTCAGATCAACATTTGATGTGACATAAAAATGCGGAATTTCGCGCTTGGACTCCGTCATCCGCGCACCAGTTGTGCGGCGAATCCGTGCCAACTCGACCAGGGTCCCCTTTGGCGAACCAGTACCTGACGAAGTTGCCGACTTCGGCTGCTCGTCCGTCACCGTGCCGGAATCCTGCTTCGCTTTCGGCGCCGGCTTTGCACCTGTCACGAAGTCGTTGATGTCGTTCTTGATAATCCGACCACCAGGACCGGAACCTGCTACAGCCGACAGATCGATATCGTGCTCCTGGGCGAGGCGTTTCACCAGCGGAGAGGCACGAATCCGTTCGTCTGGCGACCG